>CAKZYL010000186.1 GCA_937884705.1 uncultured Roseovarius sp.
CGCCCAGCTCCACATCGGCGCTGCGAAAATCCCAAACCACCGGCACGCCCAAGGCTTCAGCCAGTTCTGCCCCGTCGCCTAACTGATAGGTTCCGCGACCGCGCGGCTCATGGGCGAGGGTCTGACCATGAAACCCGATGAGCTCTACACCTGAGAATTCAGAGAGCAATTGCTGATGCGCTGTCTGGACAATGTCTTGCGCTGCAGAGACGTCATCGCCCTGCCACCGGCCGAGCGCGTCTTTGAGGGCTGTATGCTCTGCGTCTGAATAGGCGCGATAGGCGTCATCGCCGAACTCAAAAATCGTCTCGCCATCGGTGTGCAGCATGGCCGCGTCCACCCCATCAAGGGATGTCCCAGACATGGCCCCAAGAGCCCAGATCGGAATATCTTTACCCATAGGATCCCGCTCGTCTTTTCTCCTTCATGCCCTGAGGCACTCTCTCGAACAAGAGGGCTTGGAAAAAAACGCGAGCCAGGGTGGGATTGACAGAACAGATGCGCGTATCTGCCCGCGCGGATCTGGCATGCGTGGCGCATCAACACGGTCTTTTCCTTTGGGCCAAGCCTGCCTATACAGCGCCGGTGACAAATCGGGACCAAAGCGATGACCTACCACCCCAAATCGGATTTCATGAGCGTCATGATGGAGCGCGGCTTTCTGGCCGATTGCACCGATTATCAGGGCCTTGATGAGGCGCTGAGCCAGGGGGTGGTGCCTGCCTATATCGGCTATGACGCCACCGCGCAGTCGCTCCATGTCGGGCATTTGCTCAACATCATGATGCTGCGCTGGCTGCAAAAGACCGGGCACAAGCCGATCACGCTGATGGGCGGCGGCACCACAAAGGTGGGCGATCCATCTTTCCGCTCCGATGAGCGCCCTCTTCTGGGGCCCGAGCAGATCGACGCCAACATCAAAGGCATGCAGCAGGTGTTTGACCGCTACCTCGCCTATGGGGACGCGCCGACAGATGCCATCATGCTCAACAACGCTGAATGGCTCGACGGGCTGAACTACCTCGACTTTCTGCGCGATATCGGGCGGCACTTCTCAGTGAACCGAATGCTGGCCTTTGAAAGCGTGAAATCACGCCTCGACCGGGAACAGTCGCTGAGCTTTCTAGAGTTCAACTACATGATCCTGCAGGCCTATGACTTTCTAGAACTGAACCGCCGCTACGGCTGCCTTTTGCAGATGGGCGGCTCGGACCAATGGGGCAATATCGTCAACGGCATCGATCTGACCCGTCGCGTGCTGGATCAGGAAATCTATGGCCTGACCTCCCCGCTCCTGACCACATCGGACGGGCGCAAGATGGGCAAATCCGCCGGCGGCGCGGTGTGGCTCAACGCCGATATGCTGAGCCCCTATGAATTCTGGCAGTTCTGGCGCAACACCACAGATGCCGACACGGGCCGGTTTCTGAAACTCTACACCGAGTTGCCGACGGACGAATGCGACCGGCTGGGCAGCCTTGCGGGCTCCGAGATCAATGAGGGCAAGATCATCCTCGCCAATGAGGTGACAACGCTCCTGCATGGGGCCGAGGCGGCCGCTACAGCCGAAGCCACGGCACGGGAAGTGTTCGAACAGGGCGGCGTCGGCGACGATCTCCCCACGCTGGAGCTGTCCTCTAGCGACATCGCGGACGGGATTTCGATCGTTCAGGTGATCGTACGTGCTGGCCTGGCAAAATCAGGCAAGGAAGCCAAACGTCTCATCGCCGAGAACGGTGCGCGGATGAACGATGCCCCCCTGACGAACGCCGGTCTTATGCTGGACGCAGGCGCTTTGGCCGAGCCAATCAAGCTTTCCGCGGGCAAAAAGCGCCACGCATTGGTCAAAATCGGAGGCTAATAGCGAGGCGCGCCCGAAAGGGAGCGACGAGCGACCCGCCCTATCTCATTCCAAGCTTTGACAGCAAACGATCTCGATTCATCAGCCACCAACCCGCTTCAACGGGCCATTTTCCATGACCCTCATCGGCCCCAAGCTGAGCCGCTGCATGCAGCGGCCAGTTCGGATCATCCAACAGCTCTCGCGCCAAGGCGACCATATCGGCCTCACCCTGTGAAATTATCTCTTCACATCGCGCCGCATCCCACAAGAACCCGACGGCCATCGTGGGCAACTGCGCTTCCGCCCTGACCTGCGCTGCAAAAGGCACCTGAAACCCCTGTTTGATCTCCATGCGCCTTGGCCGTTCCTTGCCGCCAACACCGCCGGAAGAACAATCGATCATGTCCACCCCCTCGGCTTTGAGCTTTTGAGCCAGCACGACCGTGTCCTCAACCTCCCATCCCCCATCAAGCCAGTCGGTGGCCGACAGCCGAAAGGCCAAAGGCAAGCG
>CAKZYL010000187.1 GCA_937884705.1 uncultured Roseovarius sp.
CGTACTTCCGGCAGAGCTCCAGCGTCTTGGCATGGTACCCCTTTGGCGGCACGATTACGCCGCCTGAGCACAGGATCGGTTCGGCAATGAAACCACCGATCGTGTCGGGGTCGAGTTCAAGAATGATCTTCTCCATCTCTTCGATCTTGGCGTCGCACCAATCATCAGGTGACATACCGTCCGGGCGCAGATTTGGGTTCACGTCGGGCAGAAAATGCACGATGTCCTGGGCCTTGTCGAAGCGCGTCTTGAACCGCTCTTTGCCTGTCATGGACGAGGCAAGATAAGTCGATCCGTGATAGGCTTTTTCACGCGATAGAATCCGCTTCTTCTCCGGGCGGCCCAGCACATTGTTGTACAAGCCGACCGTGCGCAGGGCCGTGTCCACGGCGGTTGATCCACAGGTCGTGTAATGCACATTGTTGAGATCGCCCGGCGTGCGTTCTGCAATCTTGCGCGCTAGGATCGCCGCAGGCTCAGACGTGGACGACCACGGTGAGGCATAGACCATCTTGCGCACCTGATCTGCGATCGCTTCGGCCATCTCCTCCCGCCCATAGCCGATCTGCACGCACCACATGCCGCCCGGGCCGTCAATGAACCGCTTGCCCTCGCTGTCCCACAGATACACGCCATCCCCGGTGTTGAGCCGCTGATACTCATCCTGTTTCCAGGTCCCAAGCCCGCCCCACGGATGCAAATTGTGATCCCGGTCCCAAGCGGTCAGTTCAGAGGGGCTTGGTGAGTTAGCGGGCGGTGTCATCGGTCTCTCCTGTCGAAATGCGCTGAATTATAGTTGCCCCGAGGATATCGGGCCGCCGCGAGTCATGCAAAGTTTTTTTGAGCGCTCAAATAAATTTAGGTGACGGCGCCGCGCGATTGTGCAAAATGAACGAGCAAAAACAGGTTGACGCAGATGAATGCCCCGGCAGATGTGAAAAAGCCACGCAAAGAGCGAAAAGAGAATGCCGACCGCAGGCGGAGGCAGTTGCTGGATGCAGCGCGGCGCTCCATCCTGAACCACGGTCTGGCAAAAACCACGCTGGCGACGGTCGCGGATGAGGCCGGGCTGTCGCAAGGCGTTGCAGTCTTTTACTTCAAATCCAAAGCGGGTTTGCTCACCGAGACCTTGCGCGATGCCTATGAGCAATATGAGGCACTTTGGCGTGCTGCACTGACCGCGCCCGGTACGCCCGTTGAGCGCCTGATGGCGGTATTGGCGGCGGACTTTTGTGAAGAGGCCTGCGGGCCGCAGCGTTTGCCGCTTTGGTTTGCCTTCTGGGGAGAGCTGAGGTTTTCGGAAAACTACGCGGAGCTGGCCGATGCGTTCGATGCACGCAGACATCAGGCGCTGTTGGACCTGTGGCGTGAGGTGCTGCCAAGAGCGGGAGAAAACGAGGTCCGCCAGATCACCGATTGGATGGAAACGCTTACGGATGGCTATTGGCAAAATCTGCATTTGTCGCCCGATGACACCACACGCGACGGCGCATTGATCGCGACAAAGGCGCTTTTGCGCCGGGCCGTGCCAGAGGCATTTGAAAGCGGCCCTGCCTGAAGACAGACAGTGCCGTCCGGTTCAGTCGTCGAGCGTGATCCAAATTGTTTTCAGCTCTGTGTATTGCGCATGGGCATGAATGCCGTTGTCTCGGCCGCCAAAGCCTGAGGATTTGAAGCCGCCGAAAGGTGTGGAAATCTCACCTTCTGAGTACGCGTTCACGCCGACCGTCCCGGCCTTGAGCTTGCGCGCATATTTATGCGCCTTGGTCAGGTCTTTGGTGTAGAGCGTCGCCGCCAGCCCGTATTCGCTGTCATTGGCGAGGGCGATGGCCTCTTCATCGCTATCGGCTTTGGTGATGCCGACCACAGGGCCAAAGATTTCCTGCTGGAAGATGTCCATGTCTTTCGTCACGTTCGCAAAAACCGTCGGCTGGAACTTCAAGCCGCCCGCGCCAGTGCCACCTGTGACCAAGCGTGCACCTTGGGTTTTGCCCGTTTCCACGAGGCCGGAGACCTTTTCAAAATGCTCATCGCTGACCAGTGGCCCGTTCTGGGTGTTCGGGTCCATCTGATCGCCCAGGGCCATGGCCTCGGCCTGTTTCGCCATTTCTGCCACAAGCTCATCATAGACGGATTTATGCGCAATGATGCGGCTGTTGGCGGTGCAGTTTTCCCCCATGTTCCAGAAAATCGCGTTGGCTTGGATCTCGGCAATCTGGGCGATGCCGCCCGCGTCTTCCAGCACGACGGCGGCGGATTTGCCGCCCATTTCAAGGCAAACTTCTTTCATGTTGGATTGCGCAGCATACTCGAGGAACTTGCGGCCCACCTCAGTGGAGCCGGTGAAGGTCAGCGCGTCCACATCCATGTGGCGGCCAAGCGGTTCACCCACATCCGGCCCCATGCCGGTGATGACGTTCAACACACCCGGAGGGACACCGGCCTCAAGCGCCAATTCGGCCAAACGCAGAGCGGTGAGCGAGGTTTGCTCTGCTGGCTTCACAATAACGGAATTGCCGGTGGCCATCGCCGGGCCGATTTTCCAAGCCATCATCATCAGCGGAAAGTTCCAGGGCAGCACCGCACCGACAACGCCGAGCGGCTCCCGCACGATTAGGCCCACGGCATTGGGCGCAGAGGGCGCGATCTGATCGTAGAGCTTGTCCTGCGCCTCGCCGTGCCAGCGGATACAGGTGGCGGTTTCTGGCACGTCAATCTCAACGCAATCTGTGATCGGTTTGCCCGCGTCTATGGCTTCCATCACGGCCAGTTCTTCGGTGTTGGTTTCAATGAGATCGGCAAGCTTTGACATAACGGCCTTGCGCTCAGACGGATGCAGCCCAGACCAGATACCGCTTTCAAAGGCCGCCCTAGCCGAGGTCACAGCTGCATCGACATCAGAGGCATCGCAGGCAGGCAGCTTGGCCAGTAAAGCACCGTCGTTGGGGTTGATCGTCTCAAAGGTGGCCCCGGACGCCGCGTTCACCCATTGGCCATCGATCAGGCATTGGCTGGGGTAAGAAAGTCCCTTGGCCATCTCGACGTAATCGGTCTTGGTCAGCATTCTCAAATCCTTTCTGGTTGGCGTGATCGGGGATTAAACCCCGAGCTTATCGAGCAGTCGCAGGCGCAGAATTTCGGCCTCCACCATGGTTTCTCTGGCGAATGAAAAGGGCAGCGGTTTGATTGTGGTCACCGGAAAGTCCAGCTCTGCATTGGGGGCGCCTTGGGCCCATTTGGCAAGCACACGGCCCATGGCGGTGGCAATCGCCACGCCGCGCCCGTTGTAACCCAGCCCGGCTTTCAAACCCGGGGCAATTTCATGCAGATGTGCGTAGTGATCGCGGGTGAGCGCCACAAATCCGCCCCAGGCATATTCCCATTCCACGTCCGCCAGTTGCGGATAGAGCCTTGCGGTGACGGATTTCAAACGCTCGAACTGGCGTCGGGTTGAGGCATCATTATAGGTGCCACGCCCGCCCATAAGGAACCGGCCCTCGGCGTCAAAGCGGAAGTACAGCAGCAGACGGCGCGCATCCGAGAGCGCGTGCAGCTCTGGCAGGATGGATTTGCGGATATTGTCGGATAGCGGCTTGGTGGCGATCTGAACAGAGCGGACCGGGATCACCGACTTGGCAAGGTTCTTGTGCAGATCCTGGTTTGAATAGGCGTTCGTGCACAGCATCACCTGCGGCGCCTCGACTGTGCCTTGTCCTGCGTGGACCTTATGCCCTGTGGCTGTCTTTTCGATGCGGGTAACGGCGGAATTGCCATGGATCACCGCGCCGAGGCTATCGGCGGCATCAGCCAGGCCGACGGCATAGTTAAAGGGTTGCAGATTGCCGCCGCGCATGTCGATCAGCCCGCCGAGATAGTCATCCGTGCCAGTCAAGCGCGCCATCTCATCGCGATCCAAAGCCCGGACATCTTCACCCATACCCTGCCACTCATGGGCCAGATTGTGCAGGTCTGCCAGGGTCTTTGGCGTGTGCGCGGCACGCAGCCAACCGGGGCGGATCGCGTCGCATTGGATGTTGTGTTTGTCGATCAGGTCAAAGACGAGGTCGCCCGCCTTGCCGGACATCTCAATCATCCTTTGCCCGTATTCATCGCCGAATTTCTTGCGGATCACACTGGGCGCGTCTTTGAGGCCCACATTGATCTGACCACCATTGCGCCCCGACGCGCCCCAACCGGGTTGTTGCGCCTCAAGAAGAGTGACTTGCACGCCTGCTTCGGCCAGATGGAGCGCAGTGGACAAGCCGGAAAACCCGCCGCCCACCACAACAACGTCGGTTTTGGTGTCGCCTTCAAGCCGCTGGAAGTCAGGCATGCGGTTGGCGGTGGCTGTCCACAGGCTGTTGGCGATGACAGGGCGTTCGTTGGGGATCATGGCCTAGCCTAGCGCTACGACGATTTGTTGGGCGTTGAACCGCCCGCTCATGTAGGCGCCATGCACGAGGGCCGAGATCGCGCCGCCTGTGGCCTCGCCGCCAAAGAAGAGCTTTTCGTTGATGGGTGCGCCCAGCTTGGCGCGTGCGCCGTATTTGCCCGGTCGCACCGCTCCGTATGCGCCGAGAACGTTGGGATTGTCTGCCCAGTCCGAGGCATAGCCCCCTTTGAACCGTTTTTTAGCGTCGCTGCCCGCGAACTTGACCAGTTCGTCCATGGCATAATCCACCACGGCGTCTTGGCCTTCGCCGTAGAGATCCCAGGCAAACTGGCCGCCGATGAAGCCCATCATGTAATCCCAACCACAGGGCCATGAGACGAAGAAGCAACCTTCGCCAGCCTTGTTTTCGGGCAGTTGATAGGTCACCCAGTTGTTTTCACCCAGATCAAGGCGCGCACCGTCAAACATAAGCGGAACTTTCATCAAAAGGCCCATGGGGATGTCATTGATGGCTTCTTGTTTCTCGACGGGCAGGGCCGGGGTAAACTTGATCTTCTCGGCGGCCAGAACGCCGACGGAGACCGTCACCAGACAGGCCTTGGCGCGGATGGTGCCGCTGGCCGTTTCGACCGTAACGCCGTCCCTGGAATAGTCGATGGCGGTAACGGGTGTGTTCAACGAAATGGGCATCCCTTCAGCCAAAGTGGCCACCAGCGTTCCAAGACCTTCTTTGACGAAGTAGCTGGGCTGGGAGTCAGCCGAGTTCCAGTAGGATTTGGTCGACACCTGATCGAGCGTCACTCCGTAATCCATGGCCCCCATCCAGGATCGTACACTGGCGCCCCACGGGACATCGGGGATCACGGACGCTGCTGAGACATCCTTGCCAGACCGGCCCGCATCGGCCATCGCCTCTAGAATCGCGCCCCAGGCCTTGTCATAGGCCACCCAGTCGGATCCTGTCGCGGGATTGCCATCCATGTCGAACAAATCCGAATCGGCATTCGAGTGGTCTACCATCGTAAAGCCTTTTTCGTATCCAAGTTTCGCGTATGGGTTGTTATTTGCGCCGTTGACCCAGGAACACCCCACATCGATTGGTTGCCCCAAGCGCCCGGTTTCGGTGTAGGCGCGGCCGCCCACGCGGTCTGAGGATTCGACGATCACGAAGGACACCCCGGCCTGTTGCAACACTCGGCCGGCGGCCAACCCCGCGGACCCTGCGCCAATGACCACGACGTCCGGATTTGTTGGAATGGATTGTGCCATGAGGGGGGATGCTCCTATCGCCGTGAGACCGGCAAGGACGGCGCGGCGTCCGATCTTCACTGTCATTTCGTGTTATCCTTTCGGTCGTTTGTTTGGGTCTAGCGCTGCGTAATATTTGCGCAGATATTTCGGCACATCCCAGGAGCACACGGTACCCGCTGGGACGAAAAATACGTCGCCCGCTTTGAATTTTTGAGACGTTCCATCCTCTTCGGTCAGCGTGACTTCGCCTTCCAGAACTTGCGCAAATTCGTGCCAGCCAAAGGGTTCCATCGGCGTTTTCATGGTTTGCGTGTCCCACAGACCCACGGCGAAATTCCCGTGATCATTGGTGAAAAACACCTTTTCGCGCTGGGGCGTGGTGGTGTCGGGCAGCACATCATGGTCTGAGAGTGTCAGGTCAGGGTCGAGCGCGACAATGCCGCCTTCCGCGCTTTCAATCTTGGGCGTTTCGGCGCGCGGATCCATGTAGGTGATGTAGAATTTTTTGAGATAGCCCACTTGCTTCCAACTGACCGGAGCGGCGTTTCGGAAGATCACGCTTTGGCCTTTTTCTGCCGGCACACTGTCCCCAGATGCATCAAGCATTTTGAACTGCCCATCCAGAACGAGGATGAATTCATCGCCGGGATAGGGTCCAAACGCCTCTTGCATGGTGGTGGTGTCCCAAACACCTGTACTGAAGCCCAAATCCTGATCTTCAAAGTAGACGTGAACGTTTTGCGCATCAGGGACGTCGTGAAAATCGGCAGGGTCCAATTCCATTGGAGAAAGGCCGTTGGGACCGTTTTCTTCAAACCGAATAATGGATGGGCTGTGTGTCATAAGTCGTTGCCCTTCTCGCTGCATGGTCTAGACTTTTGAAGTGGCTGCCTCGTTTTCGGGCATAGGTGAGATTGTGATCTGGTTGGGGTTGGTTAATGACTTGACTCGTTTTGGCACTCGGATAAATGATTGAATGATCATTCAATGAGATGTGCGGGAACTGAAAGAAAGTCAATCCAAGATTTCCGGTCTGACAGGTCCCACCCAAGTCTCAGCGGGAATGGTCGCATAAAAATCAGGTGTTCGTCGTTCCATAGAACACCACTCACAACACGGGAGAACCAAGCATATGGACGTTGTTGATCAGCTAGGTGCTGTGCGCGAAGGAAAATTGAGCCGTCGTGCCTTCACCAAAGGTTTGCTCGCAAGCGGTGTCGCAATGGCGACTGTACCAATGGGTGCACGTCAGGCACGCGCTGCAGGAGAGCAGGCCACTTACTTCACTTGGGGTGGCTACGACATCCCTGAGCTTTTCCAGGCCTATCAAGAAAAGAACGGCGAACTGCCGAACTTCTCCGTGTTTGGCGCATCGGAAGAAGCCCTTACGAAAATGCGCGGCGGCTTTGTCGTCGACGTGGCGCATCCTTGCAACGCCGGCATGCCGCGTTGGGTCAGCACTGGTCTTTTCCAGCCTATCGACACAAGCCGGATCGCAGCCTTTGGCGACGTGATCCCGAGCCTTGTCGATCTGCCCGGCAACGATGCCGAGGGTGGCAACATCTGGATGATGCCGTTTGACTGGGGTCAGACATCCATCACCTACCGCACAGACCTCTTCGAGCTCGAAGGCGAAGAGAGCTGGGATATGCTGTGGGATAAGCGCTATGGCGGTCGTCTGGGCTCCCTGGCGTCCGGTGGCGATGCATGGTGGTGTGGTGCCATCAAGGCTGGCATCGACTTTGAAAACCTCGACAGCGAAGACGCGTTCACCAAGATCGCGGCCGTGATGCGGGAGCAGCGTCCGCTAATACGTGTCTACACAGACGATACAACGACGCTTGAGCAGGCGCTGTCCTCGGGTGAAATGGCGGCTGCCATGACTTGGAACAGCTCAGCCACATTGCTGAAGTCAGAAGGTATCCCGGTCAAGTTCGCGGATCCGAAAGAGGGCGCGCTGACTTGGGTCTGCGGCGTCATGATCCACAAGGATGCGCCCAATATCGACCGTGCCTACGACATCATCGAGTCCATGCTCTCTGTCGAAACCGGCAAGTTCATGATCAACGATTATGGCTATGGTCACTCCAACGCGAAGTCGTTTGCGGAGTTTGATGCGGAAACGCTCGCGGGTCTTGGCCTGTCCACCAACCCTGATGACATTCTGTCAGCTGGTCACTTCCAGCGTCCGATGACGCAGGATTGGGAAACCCGCATGAACGAGACGTTCGAACAGATCAAAGCGGGCTTCTAAGCCAAAGCTGAATACAACCCGCCGACACGTGTTGGCGGGTTTTTTCATCTCATTCACCGGAAAAGATACGCACCCCATGGCTGATACATCCCTCTCTCCGGCCGAGGCACGTCAGAGCGCAGAGCGCATAAAAACGTCGTGGTTTTCGGCGCTGCTTTACAGAAGCGAAGCGCTGCGCGGCTACCTGTTGATGTCTCCCACAATTCTAATCCTCACGATTGGGATTATCATTCCGTTTTTCATTCTTGTGGCGATGAGCCTATGGACCCGCGACGGGTTCGGCTTTGACACCACGCTGACGATGGCCAACTACGCCCGGACCTGGGACGAGCCCATATTCGGCGCGCTGTTGCAGAGATCCTTCTGGATTTCCGGCGTTGCGACCGTGGCGACCATCCTCGTCTGTTATCCCATGGCCTATTACGTGGCCTTCCACGTCCATAAAAATAAGATGATGTGGATCATCCTGATGACTCTGCCATTCTGGACGAGTTACCTGCTGCGCGTCTTCGCGTGGAAGGTGATATTGGGCTATGAGGGCGTTATCAACTCGGGCTTCATGTCCTTGGGACTGATCGAAGCCCCGCTGGAATTCCTGCTCTATTCGCAAACAGCTGTTATAATCACGCTGGCGCATGCCTGGGCGGCCTTTGCCATCCTGCCGATGTATGTGTCGCTCGAAAAGATCGACAAATCGCTGCTTGAGGCGGCGACCGACCTGGGTGACGGGCCCGTTGCGCGCTTCCTTCGGATCACGTTGCCACTGTCGATGCCTGGTATCATCGCAGCCTCGTTCCTGATCTTCATTCCGACCACGGGTGACTACATCACGCCAGCATTGCTCGGTGGCCCGGATGGCGCGATGATCGGTAACTTCATCCAGCTCCAGTTCGGACCGGTCAACAACTGGCCCATGGGCGCGACCCTTTCCATCGTGTTGATGCTCTGGATCTCGGCGATTGCGCTCGTGTTCCTCTTCGTCACCAAAAAGGCACAGGATAAAATCGCATGAGCGCCCGAGGAGATACCGGAACCTATATCAAACGGCCCAACCGGCCGCTGCAGATCTACGCGGTGATCTTCCTGATCGTGCTTTATGTGCCAGTCCTGTTCATCCCGATGTTCAGCTTCAACGACTCCATTTATGTGCGTTTCCCGCTGCAGGGTTTCACGCTGCAATGGTACGCTGAACTGTGGTCTCGGGATGCTGTTTGGGCTGCGCTCTTCAACTCGGTCAAAGTCGGTGCGGTGGTTGCCGCGATCTCCACGATCCTCGGGGTGGTCGCGGCGCGGGCCATCACGCGCTACCGCATCCCTGGAAAGAGCGCGCTCGTCACCTTCATCATGATGCCGCTCGTTATTCCGGGCATCATCTTTGGTGTGGCGCTTCTGGTTTTGTTGAGCCGCATGGGCGTGCCCCTGTCGCTTTACACGGTGACATTGGGACACTTGATCGTGTGTCTGCCCTTCGCGGTCGCGACGCTTTTGCCACGCTTCGAAGGGTTTGATCCATCGATGGAGGAAGCCTCTGCGGATCTGGGGGAAAATGGCTGGTGGACCTTTTGGCGGGTGACGTTCCCGATGGTCTTTCCGGGCGTGGTGGCCAGCCTGCTGCTGACTTTCACCATCTCGTTTGACGAATTCATCATGGCCTTCTTCCTCACTGGTACGGACGCAACCCTGCCAATGTATATCTGGGGTCAGTTGCGCTTCCCGCAGGAATTCCCCTCGGTGCTCGCGCTCTCGTCACTCATCCTCTTCATCTCTTTCATTCTCGTGTTCATCGCCCAACGTGTGGGTCGCATGGGCCTCGAAGACGCATAAACAAAGGTGCCATTATGAAAAACGACGCCTTCATCTCTATTCGAAACGTCAACAAGTACTTTGGCAGCTTCCAGGCCATCGACAATGTGAATATGGACATCGGCGAGGGGGAGTTCTTCTCGCTCCTGGGTGCATCCGGTTGCGGTAAGACCACGCTTCTTCGCATGCTCGCGGGCTTTGAAAGCACGTCGGACGGAGAGATCCTGATCGACGGGCAGCCATCGGCAGACGTGCCGCCGCACCACCGCCCAGTGAACATGGTGTTCCAGAGCTACGCGATTTTTCCGCATCTCAACGTGGCCGACAACATCGCCTATGGTTTGCGCAAGCACAAACTATCGAAACCGCAGAAGCAGGAAATGGTCGATGAGATGCTCGAGCTCATCAAGCTTCCGGGCTATGGCAAGCGCAAAGCCAACGAGCTCTCAGGTGGTCAGCGGCAGCGGATTGCGCTCGCGCGCGCTTTGATCCTGAAGCCGAAGGTGCTTTTGCTGGATGAACCGCTGGGCGCGCTGGACAAGCAGCTGCGCGAACAGATGCAGCTTGAATTGCGCGCGTTGCAGCGTCAGGTGGGCATTACATTTGTGTTCGTGACCCACGACCAAGAGGAAGCGTTGACGCTCTCGGATCGGATCGCGGTTATGTCAGGTGGTAAAGTGCTTCAGGTCGATACGCCGGAAGGGCTCTACGAGGCGCCCAAGACCCGCGAAGTGGCAAGCTTTATCGGTAACATGAACTTCTTCCAGGGCACTGTGCGCCGCAACGGGTCTTCTGAGGCGGCGATTGAGACGCAAGGTTTGGGCAGCATCCCGATATCCCTGGAGAAGGTGACCAAACCGGATGGAGCCCCCGTGCAGGTGGCCCTGAGACCTGAGAAGTTCGAGCTGCTCGAGGAAGAACCGACCGGGGGACATTTTGTATCAGCTAAGATGGATAAGACAGCCTATCTTGGGGAACGCAGCCACTACTATGTGACGCTTGACGGCAAGTCAGAGCCCGTCGCTGTGTCCAGCACAAACCAGTTCGTGGCGCGCGACGATGATCGCTGGAAAGAAGGGGAGCCTGTTTGGCTGTCCTGGTCGCCAGAGGCTGTGGTGGTCCTCGACGCGGACTGACAGAAAACACCCGCAACACCGGAAAAGGACGATGAACAAAGTTACCGAGTTGCAAAACGAGGCGTTGAAACCGGCGCGCCGCACCGAATCCAAGGAAGTACGGCGTCAGCAGCTTATTGAGGCCACGATTGAATCGATCGCCAGCAACGGCATTGCCGGTACGACCATGTCGACGGTCACTGAGACGGCTGGCCTTTCTTTGGGTATCGTGAATTTCCACTTTGAGAGCAAGCAGAAGCTTTTTGAAGAAACGCTCGTCTATATAGCGCGGGAGTATCATGAGCATTGCTTGCGTGCTTATGAAGAGGTTGGCCCCTTTGCGCGCGAAAAACTGACGGCCCTTGTGGATGCGCATTTTCATCCAGACGTGTGCACGCACAAGAAGCTCGCGGTTTGGTACGCGTTTTATGGTGAAGGCAAACGGCGCGCGATTTACCGGGACTTGATCGATCATATCGACGATCAACACTGGGATATCGCAACGGAGCTGTGTCAGGAGCTCATCGAGCATGGCGGCTATACATGTCCGCCCGCCAAGCAGGTGGCCCGTACGCTTGAGGCGCTTTTGGACGGTATTGCGCTGAACATCTTGATGTATCCCGAAAGTTACACGGCGGCGGATGGGCGCAAGCAGGCGCATACATACCTGGCCTCGATGTTTCCTAAGCATTTCGAAATGCCGACCTTTTAACTGCACATCTGAGAACACCTAGCAACGCATTGGGGGCTCACCCTCACGTCCCATAGAGGACACGGAGCAAAAAAACATGGCCAGAGATCCACGCTACGACATTCTGTTTGAGCCGGTCAAAATCGGCCCCGTAACAGCCCGCAATCGGTTCTATCAGGTGCCGCATTGCACAGGCATGGGCTATATCCGGCCGCGGACCCTCGCGGCCATGCGTGGCGTAAAAGCCGAAGGTGGTTGGGCGGTGGTGAACACAGAATACAACTCCATTCATCCCACATCCGATGACTTGCCTCATCCGTCAGCCTCCCTTTGGGATGACAGCGATGTGCGCGCCCATACGCTGATGACGGATGCCGTGCATGAGTTTGGCTCACTTGCCGGAGCAGAGCTTTGGTATGGCGGTGCGCGGTCTGCCAACTTGATCACGCGGCTGGTGTCGATGGACGTCAAAGCCATGCCCAACACCTCAGGTCAGCCGTTCTCGACCCGTGCCATGGACAAAGAAGACATCAGGACGTTTCGCCGCTGGCACCGCCGCGCGGCCCTGCGCGCGAGGGACGCGGGCTTCGATGTGGTCTATGTCTACGCCACCCACGGGTATCTGATTTCCAACTTCTTGAACCCGCGCGTCAATGATCGCTCTGATGAATACGGCGGATCTTTGGAAAACCGTGTGCGCCTCGTGCGGGAATTGATCGAAGAGACCAAAGATGCTGTAGGTGACCGCTGCGGCGTCGCCGTGCGCTTTTCCGCAGACGAAGAGATTGGGGAGGACGGCAAACCGATCTTTGGGGAACGCCGCGATATGTTTGAGATGCTGGCAGAATTGCCGGATCTCTGGGACATCAATATCGCCAACTATTCCGTTGAAATGGGGGTCTCGCGCTTTACCAAAGAGGCCACGCTTGAACCCTACATGGAATGGGTGAAATCCAAGACGACGAAGCCGGTGGTGACGGTTGGCCGCTTTACCTCACCCGACACGATGGTCAGCCAGGTCAAACGCGGGATCACCGATTTCATCGGCGCTGCGCGGCCCTCGATCGCCGATCCGTTCCTGCCCAAGAAGATCGAAGAGGGGCGGCTCGGTGAGATCCGCGAATGCATCGGCTGCAACATTTGTTATTCGGGCGACAGCATTGGAGTGCCGATCCGCTGCACCCAAAACCCGACCATGGGCGAAGAGTGGCGGCGCGGCTGGCATCCTGAATTTGCCCAAGACACGCCAGAAGAGGGCCGCGTGCTCGTCGTGGGCTCTGGTCCCGCCGGATTGGAAGCGGCCCGAGCTCTTGGCAAAAGGGGCTATCAGGTCATGCTGGCGGAGGCCAAGCGCGACATCGGCGGGCGCGTCACGCGGGAGGCGAGCCTGCCCGGTATGAGCGAATACATCCGCGTGCGCGACTACCGCGAACAGACGCTGATGGAGATGCTGAATGTCGACGTCTTCCGCGAAAGCAAAATGACTGCCGAAGATGTCTTTGCCACGGAGCCCGATCACGTTGCGATCGCCACCGGGTCAACTTGGCGGCGCGAATGCTTTGATGAGGAGGCCTTCTACTCCATTGCCGAAGGCGAGGCGCTGGCGCGGGTCTTTACGCCTGACGACATTATGGATGGCACATTGCCGGATGGGCCCACCATCGTCTTTGACCAGGACAACTATTACATGGGCGGCGTGATTGCCGAGCGTGTG
>CAKZYL010000188.1 GCA_937884705.1 uncultured Roseovarius sp.
TGGGTGCAACCTTTCAAAATCTTGGCGCCTACACCGGTGCTGTGATCGGCGGCTTCGGGTTTCTCTACTTGTACTCCCAAATTGGTTGGATGGCGGCACTTTGGGCGCAATCGGTTTTGTTTGCCGTGCCCTTGGTCACGCTCTTCTTTGTCAAAGAGCCACCCAGATTGCGGGGCGTGCCACCGGTGACGTTCCGAAACGCTCTGCGGTTTTTCACGCAACCCAAAATGGGGCGATGGCTGGCCGTCTTGGCAACCATGCGTTTGCCGCTGATGGTCACAATGTTGCCCATCCGCCTTATGATGGTCGACCAAGGCATGTCCACCGAAGAGATCGCGATTTGGTTCGGGCTTTTTGCCATGTGTGCGGGTGGCGGAGCCACAGCCATCTTTGGGCCGATGCTGCGCAATCTACCACGGGTGCGGGCCATCTATCTGGTTGGCATTCTGAACCTGCCCATTCTGGCCATCGTGGCCTATATCGGCACGGCCCTACCGGAAGGGATCCGCTACGCGTTGATCGTTGCTTGGGTGGCCATCGCCCTGACAGATATCGTGATGTTTCGGGGCGCCATGGACAAAGTCCGTCCGGAGATCCCAGGCTTCGATTTCTCCGCTCAGATTGCGATCTACATGCTGCTGGCCGGATTTTCCGACCCTATCACGGGTTTTGTAATGGATGCCTATGGAACAGTCCCGGTGTTTCTCGCAGCGCTTCCTTTGGCGCTTGTGCCTCTGGCGATCCTGCATTTCAAAATTGCCTCTTTCCGAAAGTCCGACATGGGTTTGGACGGCGCGCCGGTTGTGTCGTCTGGCACGCTCAAAACGGAACGGGCGATGGAGATCCTTGAGCGCACGTTTGAAGAGCTCTCGGAAGAAGGTCTCAGTTGTGAGCGCCCAGAACCAAATCACTTGATTGTGGAAGAGATGGGGTGCCGCGTGGAAATGAAGGCAGAGCAAAGCGCCGTCGACATTATCATCGAGACACCAAACGATAACTTCATGACATTTGTTCGCGATGAGATCATCGAGCACTTGGAAGAAGAGGTGCCTGACGCCACCGCAAACATGCGATGGACTGGGGGAATACGCCCAGGTGAGTTACCCTCCAATTTCCGCATCCTGAGAGCCAAGAACCGCAATGAGATTTTTCCAGGTCTCATCCGCGTAACGCTGGAAGGCATAGATGTTGAAAGCCTGATCAAGGATGGCATTCATCTAAAACTCATGCTGCCAGAGAAACGGGGCAAACGTCCTGCCTGGCCGGTGGTGGCTGAGAACGGCTCTATTTCTTGGCCGCAGGGAGACGAAAAGCTGCACGCGAGATTTGTCACCATTCGCGAAACACGGCTTAAAGCGCGCGAGATTGATATCGATGTCGCACATCATGACGGCGGCCTGATTTCGGATTGGGCAGCGCTTGAGGGCGACGAACAGGAGGTTGGAGTGATGGGGCCGATGGGCGATGACGGTCTGGATCAGACTAAAAACATCGTTTTAGCAGCGGACTATACGGGCCTTCCGGCCGTTGCACGTCTGATTGAAAGCGTCAGAGGCAACGTCACAGGCCATGTCTTCGCCGCAGCGCCCTCTCAAGAGGCACTGGACGCGTATCTACCCAAGTCAAAGATGAAAGTCACAGCAATCGCCCCCGAGGATTTCACAAGCAAAGTAGCGGATCTCCTTCACGCCTGTGGCACCTCCAAGGTTTCTTATGGGTGGTTTGCAGGAGAGTTCCACGCGGCGCAGGCTGTGCGCAAGGTATTCAAATCTTCGTTCGGGCTACAGAAAGGGAAGCAATTGAGTGTGGCCTATTGGAAAGAAGGAACGCCTGGGCACAGCTCGCGCGCCGCTTAAAGCGTTTTGCCTTTTACCTGAGGCAGCAGAAAATGGCGAAACGCGTGCCAATAATGAACTCTGCGCGGCGTTTTGCGCAAAGCTGTGATTCAGGTTTTGCGCAAAACGCTTTAGAAGGTGTCGGAACACTCACACAGCGGTTTTAGGCGGGACGTTGAGATATCGCTGCGTCGTGCTGTGCAGATGCCGCAGATGATGGCCCCAAAGGACTCGCCACGCTGCCGCAGAATTAGCTTATACGGATAAGCATCCAACCGATGAGGATTTATCCCAACCGCCGCAGGGATATTGGGTGTAAGGAACGCTTGGGTGGACCAATGCAACACGAGGTTCTCAACGCTGCATGGGTCCACAACTCAAATCAATTCCAGGTCGCCATCACCATTTGGATCCGGCAATACCACACGACCCGACTGCATTATGGTCCGAAAATTCGGCACCCTTTCGAGAGAACCCCAAGAAAAGGCACGCAAAGACCCGTGAACGCACAGTAAATCCGTCGCAGTGGTGCAGGTGTGCGTAGTGGTCATCCGCTTCAAACGGGCTGGTGTCGATGCCTCAGATCACTTGGACGCGCGGTGCGCCGTATCAATCTCGATGACTTTATCCGACGTCTGGTGCGCCAGGCGGGCAGTCAACGCTTCGATTGCTGACTGTCGTTCAAGCATTGCAGGCGTGTCCGGCAAACCGAAAAAGTTTGTGATCGTTCTCCAACGTTGCAACCAATCATGGCGTCGACCAACATGTGCGAAGGTCTGGGCACGCATCTCATCCAGTGCCGCCGGATCCGACAACATCGAAGACATTTTATCTACCGCAGCGTCGGCGTCTTCTGGCAATCGCGTTATGGCCGTCGGCCAGTCGAAATTCTCAAGATAATCAGCGGATGGTGGGGCATACCCAACCTGCACCGCGCCAGCGGCCATACCCTCGATATGTCGCGGGCCCCAACCCACCTGAGCATCTGTCTCATCCGAGTGCCCCTTCTTCGCATAGTCGACCAGGAAGAGTTTGCTGTGACGGATCATGTATGCGAGATGATCGCGATGCGCTTGGTGATCTGTTGCGATCGGCAAGCTGGTGAACGTGTCATAGTTGTAGAAAAGCTCGTTTCTGCGGGTGTACTCCATCAGCGCTTCGTGCAGTTCCGGGCGACGGCGGCCCAAATAGTAGATGTCTATCGGTCGATCGACATCGCTTTTCTTTGGCATAAAGCGAAGGGCGTCCACCGCGTAGGGAAGATGGATCACAGGCTTGCCGGTCAATTCAGACAAGCGTTCGCAACTGTCGGCAAAGCTGCATGCAATCAGATCAAAGCGACCCAGCGATTTGATAAGAGGTTTGTATTGATCGATCTTTCTAGGCCAAACTTCTTCGAGAATGCAGACGGCCATGTCAGACTTTTTGCGCCAATCGCCAAGAGCATCGATGCTCAGGATATCAACGGGCTTTTGCACCACACAGGCAAAAAGATCATAGTGATCCGCGAGAGGACGGCTGGTGGCGCCGGACGGCATCATCTCAAAAAGACCCGTCCGCTGACACAGGAAGCGACGCATGCGGTGCTGCCAGTGTTCAAATGATTTCAACTTTGGCGCGTAAAGATTCGAGTTCTCTAAGCTTTGGATGACATCCTCAAACTCGTATCCGCAACAACTCGATAACTTGTTGCGGTTCGCTCGCTGAGAGACAATGCAAACTTTGCGGTCTGTTTCACTTGTTACATCTACCATAAAATATCGCCTTACTTTTCAGACAAAAGTCGCGCCCTGATCGCCATGTCATTGGCAGCCTCGAGGCTCGAGACATCGTTTAGATTGAGATATTCACCCTCCAGGTCGAAGGCGCTCACCGAATGGCCATCGCGGATCAACTCATCGATAAAGTTGACGAATTCCACCGAAGGCCGACCACCGTCATAGGCTGCTTCCAGTTTTGAAAACACCTCTGGAGCAACAATGAATGTGGCCATTCCAATTATGTCGTTTTGAACGCTGACAGGATTTTCAACCAGCCGCAGGATGCGTTCGCCGCTACGTTCAACAGAAAAGTTCCGTTTGATCGCGTCTTCATCAGCACCGGTTTGAACTGCGACGGTGACAGTGTGATCCGCAAAGTCACTTTTGGCGAGTTCGCTGATGTTGGTGTTCAGATAAAACTCATCCGACAGCATGATACAGCCATGACGACCCGCGAGAAACGGTTTGGCCATCAGAACCGACCACGCCCAACCACGATCCAGGTGTTGGTTTTCGACGTAATGGATTTTGACGCCGTGATCAGATCCATCACCTAGGCTCGCCTGAACCGCTTCCGACATGTAGCCGGTGATGATGACAATCTCATCAATGCCAAGATCTTGGTGCATAATGTCGATGGTCCGTACGAGGTTTGGCCGACCATCGATGGCGAAAAGCCCTTTGTGAATTTCGTAGCTATAAGGACGGGCACGCACACCGCTGCCAGCCGCTGGAATAATCCCAATCATCTTGTCAGACACGTCGTTCCTCCTGGCGCATCGGCGCCTGTCTTGAATAAAAGTCCGTTACAGTCGCCTTGAAGCTATCGATGTCGCCGATCTCGTCATACTGCATCATGATCCAATGCGAGAGATCGACGTTCATGCATTCAAGGTGAGTGCGGATGTCCAGGTCTTCGATGGCGCGCACATCTGCCACGCCTGCCAGGCCCACCGTGCGGCGCGCTACAGAACAGGCACAAAAGCCCATGGCGTCATCAAAAATCGTTTGCATAAACCGTTTCTTGTAGTCAGCGAGGTCCGCCGGTTCGAGCATGCCTTCAAAGTACAACGCCGCGCCCGGGGTCTCGTCCCAAAGTCTAAGGAACTCAGCCTCAAACGCCTTCCAGATCGACACGGCCTCATTCAAAAGCCAAGCTTGGTAATCTGGCCCACCGGGCCTATGGAAATGCGAGGTGTAGGCCATGAGGAAATTGGCGATAATTTTGCCGACATCGAAACCGAACGGCCCGAAAAATGCGAACTCTACATCGATCACGTAAGTCTCGTTCTGCTCAACCATCAGAGACCCGGTATGCAGGTCACCGTGGAGCAGCGCGTCCGACTTCGTGAGGAACAGCTCTTTGAAACGCAGAATTCTTTTGAGATATTCCGGGTCATTTCGGAACACGTTCAGGGCGTGGGCATTCGTCGGCGGGTTTTTATAGTTCGACGGATGATCGACATATGGAAACGTGAAAATGAACTCTTCCGTCAGCTTGCAAAGCTCATCATTGAGGTTGAAATCTTGCATGAGCCGCCGTCTGGCGATGCTCTCCATACCCAAAGTCGACGTCTTGAAAAGCGTTTCACCCAGAAACTTTCCGATGTCCGTGCCGAGGCCTGGAAACTCCACCCCTTCGATCATGGGGTAACGCAGCACTTTCACAGCGCCCAGGTCCTGCATGACCAGTACGCTCATCTCAGCATCATCATGGAGGATCTCAGGAACAAACTGGGGTACCAGGTCGTTGTACACCCTGAGAGCGCGGGTTTCGAACAGGATCCGATCTCGCGACAGAGGCCAGCCCTCTCCCTCAACACGAAGGTAGGGCACGGCCTGCTTCAAAATGACCGAGCGCTTGGGATCATCGGCACGGGCGACGCGGAACACGAAGTTCAGGTTGCCGTCGCCTATTTCCGTGATGGCCAGCTCGTCAGACGTGCCCAGCACTTCCATAACCCGCGGGATCTGCTCGAGATAACCTGGGATAAGTTTCTCGTCGAGAACAGTGTAACTCATTTGATTTTCAACTTTTCTTTGGCGGTTACTTCGCCAATTCGCGTTCGAGAGCCGCACCCTCAATGAACCGCGTTGAACTCGGGTTCACCAATTGGAGGCGCTCAAGGACCTGGTCATGGACCAATCCGTTGGTCATCACCAAATCTGTCTGGTTCATTGTCCAAGGATTACCGTTGAAATCAGTCACCTTGCCCCCGGCTTCCTCAACGCACAGCGCTCCTGCGGCAACGTCCCAGCATGGGATATTCAGCGTGACAAAGCTATCCACCCGGCCTGAGGCCACAGTGTATGCTTCGATCGCGGCCGAGCCCATTTTGCGGAAGTCTTTGATCGCCTCGTTGAGGAAAAAGCTCATCTTTGCGAAACGCTTGTTGGTCTTTTCGCCGCCTGGGCAGCCGACGATGTAGCTTTTGCCGAGCTCAGCAGTTTCGGACACCATGACAGGACGACCATTCAGGGTGCATCCGTGACCACGGCGCGCAACAGCGATCTCTTCGATGAAGGGTGCAAAGACCACGCCGGTGATCGGTTTGCCTTCGTAAGCGAGGCAAACAGACACTGCGAAAAACGGGTTGTGGTTCACATAGTTAGAACTACCATCCAGAGGATCGATCACCCAACAATATGGGCTGCTATTGTCAACCTCTCCGGTCTCTTCCGTCAGTATGTTGTGATCAGGATGACGGTCCTTGATCAGGTCCAGAATGATCTTGTCGGCCTCATGATCCGCGATCGAGGTTATCTCTTTAGTGAGCCCCCGGTTCGCGATCGACAATGTGTCAGAGCCGTACATTTCAATGTGATGACGCTTGTAGTTTCTCAACAAATGATTGCCGGCGAGAAGCGCAGCGTCCATAGCGGTGCGAGTGAAAAATTCCATACTGATTTACTCCTGAACGCCCTTCCCATAGAACCAATCACCACGGTGCAAATTCTAACGTTGCACTTCGCTTGTGAAAGCAGTTCTTACGACGTCCAATATCCCAATAGTTGTGAAAATTAGCTCCTGTTGCACGCGCAAGATATCAATACAAAGCCAATCTTCGCAAGAAAAAAACGGCTCAGAGATACAATGTGCCTCATTTAGAAACAAACAAACAAAGGCCGAAGAATTGTTCTGCGGCGCGGTCCTTTCGGCCACTCATCTGAGGTCATGTTTGAGATTTGGGACGGATCGTCTCACTTTTAAGACAACTGTGCCAAGAGGCTTGTTAGGCCGTTGCTTATTACAGGGGCTCAGCACCTCTGGGGTGGCATTCCTCTAACAAGATTGCAGGCACCATCGGGAGAAACTTTACAGCAGAACGCTTTCGGATTTGGCTGGGATGCACAAATCAAATGGTGACAGCGACCCGGGCCTTTTTGGCGCATTGGGCCCTTGTGGCGTCGGCAACCGCGTGCATCGGTCGTCCGATCTAACTTTGATTGTAGCCGTTTTGGCCCGCCGCGACCGGGATACATCTGCATCGGCCACGTCTTGCGGAACTAAGCGCAACTTGTCTCCCAGCTGTCATCGGCGAGTACGGGCTCGCGCTTACGATTGGAGGCTGTTTAGCCCGTATCATGCCCTCAATCTATGAGCGTATTGCCTACTGCTCCAGAGCCTGCAGTCTGACACGGAGTACCTCCAATTGGTGTCCGGGACTATTCGCAGGGGCCGCCATCAGGATACCGGCTTGACCATCGGTAAAGCGCGCATCTGTTTCAACCGAACAAACGGTCTGACCGTCGATGATGAAAACAAGCGTGTTCCCACGCTTTTCGGCGACAAGCTTTCTAAGCTGCCCCCGCTCCTTGCCGCTGAAAGCTTGATTGCAAAGAAAGTCTGTCGGGTTCAGGACCGGATGTATAAAACCGTCTAGGTTCTCAATCTCTACCACGGCAGCCTTGTTCTCTCCCGACGGTGATACGGAATACAGAAAGGCGAGACCCGAAAAGGTGCCGTCATCCGACGCGGCCGAGCTCAGGATAATGCCGCCATACTGCGTGCTGTCATCAGGATATGTCCGTTGCATTTCGGCTGTAACCTGAATGTTGTTGGCGCAAAACGGCGCCTGGGTCAAATACCAGGCCTGGTTGCGGTCTGCGATCACACGCATGCGGTCGCTTTCATGTGTCCAGTTTCCAAGTATATCATTCCATCGGTCGACACCTTTTGGCTGGTTGAAATTGATGATCATGCGAGTCTGAGGATTGATGAAGCGTTTATACGCATCCAAAACCGAAATACGTGGTTTCGGCATGTTGTTGCGTGCGACCTGAACACCAGTGCATTTCAAAGCGCGCTCGATTTGATCTACCGTGGCATCGGGTCTTGCGGCTTTGAGCAAAGCAAACGCACCCGCCACATGCGGCGTAGCCATCGAAGTGCCCCTATATGAAATAAGCGAACGTCTGTCGCCTAGAGCATAGGCTGCGCTGATTGCGTTTCCCGGTGCGAGCAGGTCGACCATTTGAGCATGGTTCGAGAAACTCGAAAGATCATCTGTTTTGGTGGTGCTACCGACAGTCACAGCCGAGGATATGCAACCAGGTGCGAGAACCCCGTCATCAGAAGAGCTATTGCCCGATGCGATAACAGTTGCGACGCCAGCAGCCCTAAGGTTGTCGATGATCGCCTTGCGCGGATCATCGTCGCAATAACCTTCTTGCACGCCGCCTCCGAGGCTCATATTGGCCGCGGCTATATTCATGCCGCTTTGCTTCCAAATCAGCACCTGCTCCAAACCTGCAATCTGATCTGACGTCCAGGTCCGCGCACAGGGTACTGCGGCCGCCCCGCAAGACGAGCTGCTTGAAAACGAACTGAACACTTGAACGGACAGAATATCTGCGCCACGCGCGACGCCATGATTGCCTCTTTGAAAACCTGCGGCAATCGCGGCCACATGCGTGCCATGATCACATTGAGTGACGCTGTTGCTACAGTTTGGCCCGGCTCTGCTGCTACGGTTATCCACCTGCGTGGTTTGTCCATTCGGGCATACAGACACCGAGAACGCGGTGAAAGAGGAAAAGCAAGCCGATCCAACGATCTTACTCCCGTCAGGATCGCGGAATGCCAGGTGATCTGCGCGCGTGCCCGAATCCAGAACAGCAACGATGGCGCCCTCGCCGGTTTGCCCCTTCCACCAAAGCCTGTTGGCTTCTATCAACGGAACGCTTTCGGAAAGGCTGGGCGGAACGGCCACGTCTTCGTGGATAGATTTGACCCCGGGCATGTTCATCATTCGAGACAAATCAGACGGCGACACCGTCATCGCCATATAAGGGACCGTCTTGAAATCGCGCACGTCCGATGGTTTTTCAAGCGCTGCCATCATGCTCTGTTGGGCAGACTCGATTTCAGCGCGTTGGTTAAATGCTGCGGTTGCACTGCGCTCGGCCCCCGCCGCAAAATTTGTGTTCAGCTCCACAATAACGCGAACTTCGCTTAATTCCTGCGCCCGTGCCATCAGCGCGTCGGCACCGACAGCAACGGTCGTTCCTGACGTATCCGCCATAAAGACTGCGGGGCCCTCAGGCGATTGTTGTGCCATTGCCGCCCCTGTTGCGGAAACTGCGACACTGGCGAGGAGCCCCACGATCGCGAGATCTTGGGTCGATGCTGCAAGGCGATTGATAAGACGTTTCAAAGGGTACCTCCTGAGAGGAAAAGGCGCGCGTCGGACCTTGATCGTGGCACAAAGATTTTTTGCCGCAAGGTTTTATCTTCTGTCGGCAAGGAAGCGCCGACTTTCCCTTTTGCTTTCCGACTATGCTTCGATATCGTTACAACACTCTGTTACTAAACAGTATTTTTGCATCAGGGCAGGTTCTTAGAACTGAGGATACGACTGATACATCATGTCTTAAAACACGTTTTTGCCGCAGGTGCGACTGGTCGGGACAGCGTTGCCCTGAGCAAAGACCTGAAACCTCGCGGCTTTACACTGAGCCAGAATCTATCGGTGACAGCGCTGCGTCAAATACATGCAAAAATGCTGTTCGCGGCACGCTCTGTGGCAGATTTAACGCGAGACGCAACGCTGATTCCGTGGTCTTCACGTTACGTAGAAAATGCCCCATCAACCTGACGCCCAGTCAAGCTTCTGCCTCTGGCGCTGGCCGATCTTTGCGTTTTTGGAAAGCGTTTTGTGCGCTAGAGGCTGCAAGCGCCAGACCCGTGGTGGCGCATTGATTTCCGCCCCTAGCTCCGCCGACGCGTGCCAGGGCGATCTGGGATCGTAAAGCATGCCGCGAGCAGGCGCGATGGCATCAGCCTCGCCTCGATTAAGGATCGTTTATACACGCAAGGGCTGCGTGATCAGGCCCAAGGCAATCGTCGGCAAGCCGACCTCCTGCTTTACCCTCGCAGCGACCGGAACCTGGGTACCCATCCGACAATAGGATCTGCTGGCTCGGCGAAACACCTCCCAACGAAACGTGAATGGCTGCGCAACCGCGCTCTTTCAGGGCGAGACCCAGCGCGACGGTATAATCAATATCCCAGTCGCCCGGCACCCAATCCGTCCCGAAAGCACGCGCATATTCCGCACCTTCGCCCAGAATACGCGCCTATGCCCCAACGACCTTGCATCGAGCCTGAGAATTTCGATGCGGGCTACTTCACGCGGAAAACTCATGCCTTGCCCAAGCAGGGCGATCGACAGCCTTGGATCTTCCGTCAAGGCGATTTCAAAGAGCGTAATGAGATCCGGCATGCTGATCTAAACGACGGCACTTTGATCTATGAAATGCGAACCGAAAGTTCCTTGGCTTCTCAATTGTGCGGTCTTTTAGGTCTCATAAAAGAGCTTGATCAGAAACAACGCCACCTGCGAGAGCGCCCTCGCGTGGCGGCACGTCCGGGAAGAACTGTGAACCGTCAGTTTGAAGATGGCGGCAAAGTCAGCACAAGTCTCAGGTGCAACTAATGGTTTAAACCAGGGTGGTGCAGACCGCTTTTGTGGTTGGGTTTCACACGGAAAACTCGTACAAATTGGGCGAGGTTGTCAAACCGGCCGGCATGAGCCGTTTAAGACTAAACGCGGGACAGACGACGAGGAGCAAAGGACAGGCCGTGCTCAGATTCGCGATTGTTGCGATTTTCGCTCTGGTTTCGGCCTGCACGCGTGCACCCGACGCTGTGGGGGTCGACACCGTGGTCCCCGTGGACACGGTCGAGGGCATAGCAACCCATGAAGTCTTCATTGCAACAACCCGTGCGCCGTCTACCGATGACGCGGAATTTTTTTCCGGAGATCGTCAATTGGGGCTGAGCTTTGCATCGGTTGATGTCACCGTGCCCCCGATCCACGAACCGGGAAAGATAGAGCGCACCAAAGCCGACACACCTGACCCTCGGCGCCACTTTACGATCCAGGATCCAAATGCGTTCGCGAACCGGCAAGGTTTCATGCGTGATCTGGAAGCGGCTTTGCTCCAAAAAACGCCTGAACAACGAAATGTGCTGCTTTTCATTCATGGCTATAACACCACCATGACCGACGCGATCTTTCAGGTCGCGCAGTTTGTGGAAGACACCGACTATGACGGAATTCCCATTTTGTTTTCATGGGCATCCGGCGGCGCCGTAAGCCAATACGTCTATGATCTCAACAGCGTGCTTGTTGCGCGCGATGGCTTGGCCTCCATGGGTCAAGTTCTGCAAAGCCCTGCCATCAAGCACTTTGATTTACTCGCTCATTCCATGGGTAACTTTCTAACGATGGAAGTGGTACGCGAGGCCAGCATCGTCGGTCGATCAGAAAATATTGGCAAGGCACGCAACATCGTTCTCGCGTCACCCGATATCGACATCGACCTTTTCATGACCCAGCTAAAACGGATCCCTCGGGAGAATAGAACCTTCGTTGTTATGGTGTCAGATGATGACCGAGCGCTGGCCGTCAGCAGCCTCGTGGATGGCAGCACTGTCAAAGTCGGCAGGGCACCCGCAGACGAGCTTGCGAAGTTGGGCGTGATTGCCATCGATTTGAGTGAAATTGAGGATCAATCGACCCTGTCCCACTCCAAATTCAGCGAGTCACCTGAAATTGTACAGCTGATCGGCAAGGGTCTCGCCACGAGATCAACATTTGGAGACAGTCCGGAAACCACAGGGGACTTCTTACGAAGCAGTGTCGACGGTTTGGTAGACATTTTCATCCCAAATTGATCACATAAACCGTTGCAGTTTTGGGTGTTGTAACGGCTCCGAAAACACACCTGCTGTGACGCAGCGCAACCATCTTTAGACAAAGCGGTTGAGACTGTTTTCCAAGCGTTCCTGGCGTCCGGATTTTGGCTGCGGGTTGGTATTGTTTGCCACCACATGATCAAAACAGGATTGCAAACCTTCAAACAGAACATTGCGTGTCTCAGAACTCTCCCAGCCTGCATATCTTTCTGCTCTGGCCGCTTCCAGAGATCCGTCTTCCAAGAGCGCAGCTGCAGCCTTGAGCCCTCGCGCGCAGACATCCATCGCCCCCACATGCGCCGCCACAAGATCTGCGGGATCCAAGGATTGCCGGCGCAGCTTTGCATCGAAGTTCGTGCCGCCTGTTGTGAACCCTCCGGCCTTGAGGATCTCGTAATAGGCCAACGCCACTTCCGGAACACTGTTGGGAAACTGATCGGTATCCCATCCGGATTGATAGTCGTTACGGTTCATATCGATGGAGCCAAAAATGCCCAATGACGCAGCCAGCGCGAGCTCATGCTCAAAACTGTGACCGGCAAGGATGGCGTGCCCCTGTTCGATATTCATTTTAACCTCGCCTTCCAGCCCAAATTCCTTGAGGAAGCCAAAGACCGTGCCCACGTCATAATCATACTGGTGTTTTGAGGGTTCTTGGGGTTTGGGTTCCACGAGAATGGTGCCCTCAAAACCTATCTTGTGCTTGTACTCCACCACCATCTGCAGGAACCGACCGGCGTGATCGCGCTCTTTCTTGAGATCGGTGTTGAGCAGGGTCTCATAGCCTTCGCGACCGCCCCACAGGACATAGTTCTGCCCGCCGAGTTTTTGCGTGGCATCCATGCAGGTTTTCACAGTGGCCGCTGAATAGGCGAAAACGTCCGGATCGGGGTTCGTGGCAGCGCCCGCCATGAAGCGGCGATGGGTAAAGAGGTTTGCCGTACCCCACAAAAGGCGCGTGCCAGAGGTTTCCATCTTGGTCCCGATATAGTCGACCATCTCTTCGAGGTTGCGCGTGCTTTCCGCAAAGCTTGCGCCCTCAGGCCGGATATCGGCATCGTGAAAACAAAAGAACGGTTGCCCCAAGATGCCGAAGAGTTCGAAGGCCGCATCCGCCTTCAGCTTGGCCAAGTCCATCGTGTCGCCGAACCACGGGCGTTCAAAGGTCTGTCCCCCGAAAGGATCCCCGCCGGGCCAGGCAAAGCTATGCCACCAGGCGACGGCAAACCGGAGGTGCTCTTCCATCGGTTTGCCCATGAAGACCTGATCTGGATTGTAGTGACGAAAAGCGAATTCGCTGGCCGTCTCGGGCCCTTCGAAACGGATTTCGGGTATGTCGTGGAAGTAAACGGTCATGACAGCTCCCTTGTGGCGCCATAGGCCGCGCGATAGCGGCGATAGGCGGTGTCGAATGCATCGCTGAAATTGGTGTCCGGGGTGAGCGTGCGGGTGATTGCCGGGGCACGCGCCACGTCGCGCGCGTCATGCCCTGCCGCCATCATCGCCAGCCTGGCCGCGCCGAGGGCGGCGCCGACGGCACTGTCATCTGCAACAGATATCGGCAAATGCAGGACACTCGCCAAAAGCGTCAACCAGTACTCAGATTGAGAGCCGCCACCGACAGCGACAACGTCGGACAGCTCTGCGCCTGTGTTGCGCATTGCCTCAAGGCTGTCCCGAAAGGCAAAGCTGACCCCCTCAAGCACAGCGCGCGTCGCTGCAGCCCGGTCCGTCGCATGATCGAGATTGAGGAAGGCGCCGCGAATGCGGGCATCATTATGGGGTGTGCGCTCTCCACCGAGATAGGGCAAAAACGTTGTTTTCCCCGGCGCTTTTAGGTCGCCCAACTCGCCAGTCAGGTCCGCCGGGTCTGCGCCCACGAGGCGGCCATACCACGCCAAGGCATCGGTGGCGGCTAGGATCACGCCCATCTGATGCCACCGATCCGGGATCGCATGGCAGAACGTGTGCAGCGCCGTTTCCGGATCAGGCAGGTATCTCTCATTGGCCACGAAGAGCACGCCGGATGTGCCGAGCGATAGGAAGGCTTGCCCGGGTTCTGTGATCCCCATGCCGATGGCAGAAGCGGCGTTGTCACCAGCCCCCCCAGCAACGGGAATGCCCTTGGGCAGCCCGAATTCTGCGGCCAGTTCGGCCCTCAAAGCACCGGATACAGCGTTGCCTTCGACAAGAGACGGCATATGGGATCTGTCCAACTGCGTCGCGGCCAACAGATCGTCAGACCACGCCCTCGCGCCGGTATCGAGCCAAGAGGTGCCTGCAGCGTCGGACATTTCGGAGACATGCTCACCCGTCAGCCAAAGCCGGAGGTAGTCCTTAGGCAGCAGGACCTTTGACACCTGCGCGAAAATCTCTGGCTCCTTCGCGCGTACCCAATCCAGTTTTGGTGCGGTGAAGCCGGGGAATACGATGTTGCCCGTGATCTCGCGAAAGCGTGGATCGACGTCCAGGGCAGCGGCCTCTTCATGCGACCGAGTGTCGTTCCATAAAATGCAGGGCCGCAGGACTTGGTCAGAGGCATCGAGCAAGGTCGCCCCGTGCATTTGCCCCGACAGACCGATGGCCTTGACGGATGACAGTAAGGTTTGGCCCGCCAAGTCGCGCAAAGCCTGCGTGGTCGCGCGGATCCAATGGGCCGGGTCCTGTTCTGACCACCCATCCGCCGGCCGAGACACCGAAAGGTCCCCTTGGGCAGAGGCCACAACGGATTGATCTTCTGCGATCAAAAGCGCTTTGACGCCGGAGGTGCCGAGATCGAGGCCGAGATACATCAGTGATCCAGCGGCACCCAAGCCGCGTTGCGCGCCGAGGACCTGACGCAGGCAGAGACAAATTGCACGCCTTTCAGGCCGTCCTGCACTGATGGAAAGACGACGCCATCGGGGATGGGTTTGCCCTCTCGCGCGGCGATAATCGCCTCCGCGGCCTCGGTGTAGATATTCGCAAAGCCTTCCAGATATCCCTCTGGGTGGCCCGCCGGGATGCGGCTCATGCGGGCGGCGGCGTCCCCTGCCCCGGCCCCGTTGCGCGTGATCAGGCGTTTGGGCTCACCGAACGGCGTGTGCCAGAGATAGTTGGGATCCTCCTGCGCCCATTCGAGCCCACCGGCCTCACCATAGATCCTGATCCGGAGCGCATTTTCATTGCCGGGCGCGACCTGAGATGACCAGAGCATCCCGCGCGCGCCACCTGCAAAGCGCAGCATGACGTGAGCATTGTCATCCACTTGCCGCCCGGGCACGAAGGCCTGAATGTCGGCCGCGAGGCTCTCGACCTCCAAGCCGGTGATAAAGCAGGCCAGGTTGAACGCGTGGGTGCCAATGTCGCCCGTCGACCCGCCCGCGCCGGATTGGTTGGGATCGGTGCGCCAGTTGGCCTGTTTGAAATCCTGCTCCACCGTCAGCCAGTCTTGCGGGTATTCCACCTGGACCACGCGGATTTTGCCGATCTCACCGTTTGCCACCATCTCCCGCGCTTGGCGGACCAAGGGGTAGCCGGTATAGTTGTGCGTCAGCACAAAAAGCGCGCCGGAGCTTTCCGCGGCCTTTACCAGCTTTTTGGCATGGGCCAAGGTGCTGGTCAGCGGCTTGTCACAAATCACGTGAATTCCGCGTTTGAGAAACTCGCGCGCAGCGGCGTAGTGCACGTGGTTCGGGGTCACGATCGACACTGCCTCGATCCCGTTTTTGCGCCGCGCCTCGCTGATGGCCATCTGTCTGAAATCGTCATAGATGCG
>CAKZYL010000189.1 GCA_937884705.1 uncultured Roseovarius sp.
ATCGACGGCAGTGAGCAGCGCCTGATGGTGCTCTCTGATCCGGATCTTTTCAACAATCATGGTCTGCGCCTTGGAGACAATGCAGAGATCGCCCGCGCGCTTTTTTCCACATTTGCCGATCAAGGTCAGATCCTGATCGACTATTCTGAAAGAAACTGGATTTTGGATCGCACGGCCATTCCTGAAAGAGAGCGCACATGGTCTGATCTTGCGCGCTTTTTTGAGCTACCATTTTCCGCGATGTGGGTCAGCGCAGCCTTGATCCTGGCGTTGCTCTTGTGGCGGGCGGGCCTGCGATATGGACCGATCACGCAGGAGCAAAGCGAGATTGAGGCCTCAAAACTGCAAGCCATTGCGGCGCAATCGCGGCTTTTGCGGCTCACAGGGCAAGACGGGGCGCTATTGGCCGAATATGCGCAGGCGCGTGTGGCCTCGGTGGCGTTTCGGCTCTTTGGCCCAAGCCAAGCTAGGGCGGGCAGCGATCGCGAGGCTGTTTTGCAGCACATTGGGCGGCATAATCCCGATAGGGCTGTGCGCCTGCGGACTGTTTTAGAGACAATAAATACGCTGCCCGCGCGCCTTCCCGCGCGAGATGCGATCAGACATGTCGATGCGTTAGAGACGATTTTGGAGACGATCACCCATGACACTTGAAACCCTTGGCCAGAGGGCTGATGCCCTCCGATCCGAAATCGCAAAAACCGTTCAGGGCCAGGATGAGATCATCGATTTGCTGCTGGTGGCGCTTTTTGCACAAGGGCATGTCTTGCTGGAAGGGCCGCCGGGGACGGCCAAGACATTGTTGGCACGGTCTTTTGCCTCGGCCATGGATCTCAAATTTGACCGCATTCAATTCACCCCCGATCTGATGCCGGGGGATGTCCTTGGCGCATCTATCTTCAATTTCAAAACCAATGCGTTCATTCTGACCAAGGGGCCGGTTTTCACGCAAGTCTTGCTCTCAGATGAAATCAACCGCGCGCCACCCAAGACACAGGCCGCATTGCTGCAGGCGATGAATGAACGCGTCGTGAGCATTGATGGCGAGGACTATGATCTGGGGCGCGAGTTTTTTGTGATCGCCACGCAGAACCCGATCGAACAACAGGGCACATATCCGTTGCCCGAGGCGCAGCTTGACCGGTTTCTCTTCAAGGTGAATATTGCGTTTCCTCCACCCGATGTGGAAATGGCGATCCTGCAGCGTCATGCCACCCAATCGCTCGACAGCCGTTCAGAGACCAAAGGCACGCAAAAAGTGCTCACAGCCGAGGAGCTGGCAGAGAGCAGAGCGCTGATCGACAGCATTATCCTTGAAGATGACATATTGGATTACATCCTCAGACTGGTGCGCGCCACGCGCAATGACGCCGAGATTGCATTTGGCGTCTCGACCCGAGCGGCAGATGCCTTAGCCGGAGCTGCGCGGGCAATGGCCGCGTTATCGGGGCGTGATTTCGCACTTCCCGATGATGTGAAGACGCTGTTTTTGCCCGCAATGCGGCACCGCGTTGTTCTGGGCCCCGGTGCCGAGATCGAAGGCCGCGACGCCGATCAGGTGCTTGAAAACATCCTCAACCAGATCGAGGCGCCCCGCTGATCCGTCCATCCAAATCCGCTTTGGCCTATGGTTTTGCCGCGCTTCTGGTCAGCGTTCTCATCGCGGTGATGAGCCCGGACGCGCCGCAGTTCGCTTTGATCATTTGGGCGGTTCTTGCGCTGGTCGCGGTGGCGGATCTCGTGCTCACGGGGCGGCCTCAGAGCGCGCTTGAATTTGATCTCCCACCTGAGGTCTTCGTGGGCGAGACCGTAGAGATCACGCTCACTGTGTCGCCGTGGCGACCCGGGATGAGGTCGCAATTCGATTGGCCCGTTGGGTTGTCAGGGCCAGGCGATGTGAAGCTTGAAAACGCAGGCGGTCATGGGCAGGCAGTGATCCCCGCCCGTGCGGTCCGGCGCGGCACATGGGATATCGCTCAGCTGTGGCTGACTTGGCCGTCCCGGTTTGGGCTTTTTGACTATATCCCGCGCATCCCGTCAGATCTCCGCGTCAAGGTCGTGCCCAATATCCGTCTTGTGCAGTCGGGGCAAATCACCACCACGGTGACATCCGCGCTCTATGGGGTGAAGGAAAACCGCGCGATTGGGGACGGGTCTGAGTTTCATCAGTTGCAGGATTTCGTCCAGGGCATGGATGTCAAAGCGATTGACTGGAAACGTTCGGCGCGCCGCCGCGCCTTGGTGGTCAAGGAGCTGCGGGCAGAGCGCAATCACCACGTGATTGTGGCGCTCGACAACGGATATCTGATGCGGGAGGACATTGCCGGTCTGCCCAAGATTGACCACGCCATCACGGCGGCGTTGGCAACAGCTTGGGCGGCGGCGATAGGCGGGGATCTCGTTGGCTTTTACGCCTATGACGTCAAACCCTCCATCTTCGTGCGGCCAGAGCCCGGACGCACCGCCTTTGCCCGGTTGCGCAGCAAAACCGCAGAGCTTGACTATGTCAGCCGGGAGACCAATCACACCCTGGCGATGGCGGGGCTGAACGCACGCACGCCCAAACGCAGCTTGATCATCATTTTCACCGATTTCGT
>CAKZYL010000190.1 GCA_937884705.1 uncultured Roseovarius sp.
CCCTCAGGAGGCATTTATTTCAGCGCTGAAGATGGACGGGTGAACTAGAATGCTGAAGGGTAGGCTTCAACTAGTCTTTTAGAGGCCTGCCCGTCCCAAACTGAAAAATAAACTCTTTGATTTAAATAGACGGATTTGAGTGCGGCATGAGTATGCACCAAGTCAATTACAGCTGACGCCACCTCTCTGCAGTGTTGAACGACGAAAAATTGCGCTGGTTCCTGAAAAAGACGTGGACACTGATCGCCGTTTTTCCCCATTTTTGCAATCGTAAGCTTTGTCTTCAGTCCAGGACCTTTGAACGCAAATGCGGCTGTAAGTTTCTTGGACGCAGTAAACTGCAGAGCCGAGGTATACAGGTCACTTTGCTCTCCTCCCCAGTCTTTAAAGACCCCACTCTCCAAGCATAGTTTTTGAACGCCGAGCTTGAACTGATCTTCCGTGAGCGCGTCACCTAGCATCCCGGAAGGAGCATGATTTTTGACTTCTCGAAAAGCGAAGATATCCTCGAGTTGCACATGTTCGATGCTAACTAGTGAGCTTGGCACCAAAACCGGCGACTTCTTGTTTTCAACGTTAACCTTTATGTTTCGTTTAGTGGGAACGTTCGCGCGTTTCTTGGGGTCCTTTGTCAACTCAAGGATTTTAGTTTTGTTTGACTGAACCCAAGCAATTTTTGCGTAGAAGGTTTGACCTCTTTCTCCATCTTGTTTGCATAAGTGGTTTGTCGAAAGAAATTTCCCATGAGTGAGAACGGTTTTGTTCGGCAAGTTTAGTTTTTTTGCGATCTCATCTACTGTTTTTGTTTTTTTCTGCCCTCTGTAAATCTCTTCAAACACCCTTATCCGACCTTCAGAACGGCCAAGAATGTTAGCGAATTCAACCAGTTGTTCAGGTCGGTTGCTTAAACGGTCGGTAACTTCAAGAACCAAAGTCACCTTTCCTCCGCTTCACGTAGCCCTGCAACAGGCCTTTGGGGAATGATGTGCTCATAGTGGCCGCGCTTATGCCAAGCGCCGACGCAATCTCTGCCTGTTGCCAGCCCTGAGCAATCAACATCATCACTTGCAATTTCTCACCCCTAGAAAGTGAGGCTTTTCCTCTCGGGCCTATGTCATCGAGATCGCTAGCCATCTTTCTTTTTCTCCTGAGAAATGTACGACCGAACTGATCCTCCAGGTATACCGGTTATATCTTCAATCTGCTTTGCCTTCAGCCCGATAGAGTTAAGCAGTAAGACTTTCTCTTTAGATGATCCCAGAGAAGAGAGCGCGGTAAGGGCTTGAAGCTTGATAAGTACGTCTAGTTTTTCTGCGATAACATCCGAATTCAATTACTTCTCCTCCGGCAATGGATATACGTGCATAGGATTTGGCGTTCTGACAATAATGCCCGCGCTTTCCCACTTTTTGAGCGCCTTACTAAAATTGCCTGGGTCTAACCCAACGGCTTTCGCGATGTCGGATTGCTGTCTCTCCCCGTCACACAAATTGTATGCTGCCCTTAGCTTTTGACGCTTTGCTGTTGGCGCAACTAACTTTTCAAGCTCGCCAACGGGTACCGCCTGACGTGCAAGCAACGCCATTATAGCGCGCAGATATGCGGCGGAAGTGCTCATTGTCGGACTCGTCGTCCATCAGCTAATTAGAGTGTCTGCGTCAACATGTCGCCATTTTGCGACCAGTTTGTCAACATTTGGTTGCACTATAGTTCGATCATATTGCTTTAAGTAAGCGCCCGATGGGCTTCCACCACTTCCGCTCCTTCACCTCCACAACCTCCTCCAACTCACCGCCCTTCACCACCGGCAGCCCCGCCTTCCGCAGCACCTCCCGCTCCATCAGCCGGTCAAGCTGCAGCTGCTGGATCTTCTCCCCCGCTTCCGCCAGCGACTTGGCCCCCAGCTCCGAGGGCCCGAACCAGTGTCGATGATACCGCACCCCGTGTTCCGAGCTGTCCTCCACGTCCCCCTGCTTGCGGATCCGGTCGAGCTCACACATCGCCACCACCGCCGCCACCGGCCGCCCGTAGCGCGTCAGCACCACCGTCGCCCTCGGGTCCTGAACCAGGTGCACGATCTGGGTGATATTCTCCCGCGCAACTGATGTCGGGACGTGGTGGGTATTGCCCCACCCGGTTTTGGGCCGTTTCTTCACGCAGCACCTGCCTCTCACGTTTAGTACAAGTTGGGTTTTGCAGCCCGCAATCTTACCCCAATTTGTACGAATCTCCTGAAACGCCCGTACGGTGCTTTTGGGGCGTGTAAGGGGTGAGTCGCGGCCCAAACCCGCATAAGTCCCCTTCGCAGCTGCAGAAAAACGTTAATCTTTATGAAGGTCTTGGGATAACAACTTATCCACCGGGTAACCAAGCTTTCCCAAAGGATAATCTTGGGGTTATCCACAGGAATTTCCCGGCAATATCAACGCTTTAATCCACAGAAATTTTTCATGGCTCGCAGGATTTTGCTTGCGTGACGCAACATCTGTCATGCATGGTTTACAGGTCAGACGGGATCGTCAGAACCCGGAAGACACGCAAAGGCCTGAGGGGTCAGCGCGACGGACACGGGGAAGCTTCGGTGACCCATGTCCACATCGGGGGCAACCTCGGTTAGACGCTGGTCTCGCTCGTCAACCATGTTGGAGTGTGCTCTTTGAGTGCGATCCAATCGGCTGATTTGAAAGGGTTTTTGTAAGCCAACGGTGCCTGACCTTCGGGATGGGTTCTCGCGGCGGCTGCGGGCCTTCGGGCACGTGGCAAACCAGGTGCGGCGCCCTTCGGGACGCAGCATTTGGGTAGGCGTCAGGATGTGGAAAGGGCCTTCGGGACTGGACCACGATGCGAGGACCGCGTCTGAGCACCTGGCGCCTTTTTTAATTTTGGCTATCTTTCGTGGTACCAAAAGCGGAATGGGGTCCGTTGCTTTACGCAACAGGACCCCTCCGTCAGTTTGATGCGACCGCGTCATGCACCTATCCTCCTCAGATAGCCCGCACCCCTGTCGTGATCAACATCATCTTGTGGTGATTTCCGCGTAATCCTCAAAATCCTGCATTTTGGCCACAGCGCTTCGGGAATCGGTTAACCTATGGTACGTTGCCGCTACAAAATCCACTGGCGATGCTGTCACGCGCCCGGAACCGACTGCCATCCCAGTCGGCTCCAACCTTCGCGGAACTCTCGCACGTACCGCACCCGCTCGAGGTTAACGGGACCTTGACAATTGTCGTGAGCGGATAAGGTCAGGACAGAAGCAGCCATTGGTGCGGCCCCGATTTCGGGGTCCAGGGCGGCGAGTTGCGGGACACGTGGCGCGTCGCCCTTAGCATTTAAAATCAGTGGCTTACCAAATGAATTTACCCGAGCCACGCCCTGACATTCTGTTCAAATTCCCGCGGCTTCTCGGCATGGAGCCAGTGCCCCGCACCGGGGATTTTGGCAAAACGCGCCTTCGGAAAGAGCGCTTTGATCTGCGGTCTGTGTTCGGATTTCACGTATTCCGAGCGCGCGCCGGACAGCATAAGAACTTCACCATAATAGCTGCCACCCACTTCTGGAAAGCCCATGATGTGATCCATCTGAGCTTCTAGAACATCCAGATTGAGCAGCCATGTCTGCCCTTTCACATCGAGCGACTGCAGAAAAAACGGCACCAAGGCAGGATCATCCACATGCGGCGACAACCGTTCGCCCGCCTCTGATCGCCGCGTTATGCCGCTCAGATCCGTGGCTCGCATGGCATGGATGTAGTGAACTTGCGTGTGAATATAGGGCACGGGCGCGATGTCTGCGACGATCAACCTGTTCACGAGGTCCGCGCGGGTCAAAGCCAACATCATGGCAGCTTTGCCGCCCATAGAATGGCCTAGCACGTCAAAGCGGCCCCCCAGATCTTGCACCACCTCAGCCAGATCGTCCGCCAAATCCTGGTAGGTATGCGTTCGAAACCAAGGGCTTGCGCCGTGATTGCGCATGTCGACGGTGACCACATGACGTTGATCAGACAAGCGTTTGGCGATCACCCCCCAGTTGCGGCCAGAACCGTAGAGCCCATGGGCAATCAGCAGGGCAGGGCGGTCTTTGGGGCCAGGGTGATGAATGAGGTTGAGCATGAAGGCTTGATAGACGCGACCACTTGCTCTGGCCAGTGGTGTTGAGCTTCTCTTGCCAATTCGTTAGGTCAAGGCATGTCTGATCGGCACTCCTTTGACAAGAACCTGACGGCGCTCAATTCGGGGCTCACGTCAAAGCTGCGGCTGGGCAAGCGTCAGGCTGCCACGCACAATTTGCGCCGGGCGCGGCACCTTTTGCCCCGTCATATGCGCGCGGATGCAGATAGGATCCTACGCGCGGAAGAGGCGTTGACCCATCCAAAGCTGGCGCGCATTGCCAATGCAGGTGCGTTAGATGGATCCTTCAAGAAGCTCAATTCTCATTTAAAAAGCATAAACTTGGCGGAAGAACGCCGGGGCGCTCGCATCAATTGGGCCGCCGCGATCGTGTTCAATCTGCTGGTCATCATCGTTGTGTGCCTCGCGGTTCTTGGGTGGCAAGACATCATCTGATCAATATGTGCATGTGAACAATAAAAGGCCCCAGATATTCCGGGGCCTCTTCTTTGATCGGATGTGCGATCACATATTTTGGTACAGCGGAAACTGCGCGCAAAGCTCAGCCACTTCGGCTTTCACCTTGGCTTCAACGGCACCATTTCCGTCAGAGCCATTTGCGGCCAGGCCGTCAACGACTTCCACGATCCAATCTGCGACCTGACGGAACTCTGCCTCTGCAAATCCGCGCGTGGTGGCCGCAGGCGATCCCAACCGGATACCCGAGGTCACCATCGGCTTTTCCGGATCAAACGGCACGCCGTTTTTGTTGCAAGTGATGTGCGCGCGGCCGAGTGACTTCTCCGTGTCGTTGCCCTTAACCCCTTTGGGACGCAGGTCCACGAGCATCACATGGGTGTCTGTGCCGTGCGTAACCGTGTCAAGCCCGCCTGCAATCAGTTGATCACTCAGCGCCTGCGCGTTTTTGATCACCTGCTGCATGTATGTTTTGAACTCCGGCTGCAGCGCCTCACCGAAGGCCACGGCTTTGGCAGCGATGACGTGCATCAGCGGGCCGCCCTGGATGCCCGGGAAGATGGCGGAGTTGAATTTTTTGGCCATCGCCTCGTCATTGGTGAGGATCATGCCGCCCCGTGGGCCGCGCAGTGTTTTGTGCGTTGTCGTTGTGGCAACGTGTACATGCGGGAACGGGTTTGGATATTCACCGGCTGCAATGAGGCCTGCAAAGTGGGCCACGTCAGCAAGTACATAAGCTCCGACCTCATCTGCAATCTCGCGAATGCGGGCAAAGTCAATGACGCGTGGGATCGCGGAGCCACCGGCGATGATCATCTGCGGCTTGTGCTCCTTGGCGAGAGCTTCAATCTGATCGTAATCGATCATGTTGTCTTCGCGGCGCACGCCGTACTGCACCGCATTGAACCACTTGCCGGATTGGTTCGGTGCAGCGCCGTGGGTCAGGTGGCCACCGGCGTCAAGGGACATGCCAAGGATCGTATCGCCCGGCTTCAGCAGCGCTTGGAAGACGCCCTGGTTGGCCTGGCTCCCAGAGTTCGGCTGCACGTTTGCAAAGTCGCAGTTGAAGAGCTTCTTGGCGCGATCGATGGCCAGTTCTTCGGCCACGTCAACAAAATGACATCCGCCATAGTAGCGACGGCCCGGATAGCCCTCAGCATACTTGTTTGTCATGACGGAGCCTTGCGCCTCCATCACGGCCGCAGACACGATGTTCTCCGACGCGATGAGTTCGATCTCATCACGTTGGCGGCCTAACTCTGATTCCACCGCAGCAGCGATTTCTGGATCGCGCAACGCGAGTGAATCGGTGAAAAATGCTTTGTTATCCGAAGATAGCTGTCCGTCGTGCGCCATTTCCGTAGCTCCGTAAGGTTGAATTAGCGTGCTTTCCTATAGGAAACATAGTGCGATTGAAACTGTGTAAAGCGACAAAAGCCCTTGCAGGAACGCCACTCAATGGGTCACACAGGGGTCTAGGCGTGAAAATGCCAAGTTTTGAAGCAGATAGGGTGATCCTCCCCGTGGCAAATGACCGCAAAATCGCCTTTGTGGCCAGCGATGTGGAGATCGCCCAGAACGCACGGAAAAAACTGGCATCGCGGTTCGGCGATCCGTCTGAGGATGAGGCGGATGTGATTGTGGCCCTCGGCGGGGACGGCTTCATGTTGTCTACACTTCACCGCGTTCAGGGCATGAATATCCCGGTCTACGGTATGAACCGGGGGACGGTCGGTTTCCTGATGAACGAGTTCAGCGAAGACGACCTGCAAGATCGGCTGGACGCCGCTTTGGAAGAAGAGATCAACCCATTGGCGATGCGCGCCGAATCTGTGGACGGCAAAATCTATGAGGCACTGGCCATCAATGAGGTGTCCCTCCTACGGATGGGGGCGCAGGCTGCAAAGCTCAAGATCAGCATCGATGGCCGCCCACGCTTGGAAGAGTTGGTGTGCGATGGGGCGCTCGTGGCCACGCCGGCGGGATCCACAGCCTACAATTACTCTGCGCACGGCCCCATCCTTCCCATTGGGGCCGATGTGCTCGCCTTGACGGCGGTGGCGGCGTTTCGTCCACGCCGGTGGCGCGGGGCACTCTTGCCGAAGAGCGCGATGGTGCGCTTCGACGTACTAAACCCGCAAAAGCGCCCTGTTATGGCGGATGCCCATTCTATGTCGGTTCAGAATGTCCTTTGGGTTGAAGTCAGTTCTGAGCCCAAGATCTGCCATCGGATCCTTTTTGACCCAGAGCACGGCTTGGAAGAGCGGCTCATTCGCGAACAGTTCCAGTAATCGCATCGTTCGCGGAAAACACGACCCGGAAGAGGGTTGTGATTTTTCCCCGCGAGATTTCACGGCAGATAGTCGTAAGTTGTCCTCTATCTCATTGAAATAGAGTTTAATTATAGGGTTGGTTATCCAATAACACAGGCGTGGCATCGCATGTCAACGCACCGTTATTGCCTGTCTTGAGGCCTTGCACCCATCTTCGCTTCAACGACCGCGACACGCCAAAAGACACGGCGCATCAGGCGGGCTGAGAATGACGAAACTGAAGCCTTGAAAGGAACGCAACCATGATCAGTTTTTCGATGAATGGCTTGAAGACAGCTGCACTCTCCGTGCTCATCATTACAGGGGCCGCCACAGGTTCATCTGCAGAGAGCAACCGCATTTCGATCCAGCAATTTGGGACGCTGCATTCCTTAGGCATCGGTCAAAACGGCCAAGCCAACCGCCTCAACATTATCCAGCGTGGCCAAGGCAACCTCTCCGTGCAGATGCAGGATGGGCGCCGCAACGGCACGACCATCGATCAGACGGGTCGATGGAACAGCGCCGCAACCTCGCAAAATGGCCGTCTCAACACGACTGTCGTGGGGCAGCAGGGCCGAGGTCACAGCGCAGCGACCGCGCAGGCGGGGAGCAACAACATCCTCGGCGTGGCCCAGTTCGGACAAAACAACAACGCCAATGTCGCGCAACAGGGCCGCAACAATGCCGTCGGTGTGATCCAGGCGGGCAATGGCAACACAGCCAACACACGCCAATACGGACGCGGCAACATCGTCGTTATCGTTCAGGATTGAGGCAGGCCGGTTACTCAGTTGGCCCCTCGAGCACAGGGCGCGGCTGTCCATCGGTCGCGCCCGTCCCCCGCACAAGAAAGGAGATCTCGCATGGCTCAGTTTTCAACTGCCGCATTCATTTGCTTGGCAGGCGCCGCAGTGAGCATGGCCGCATTCGCCGACAAGACAAACGTTCCACATGTCGCGGTGGAAGAGGCGCCTGGCTTGAGATGCGCCATCGTGACCCGCGACCTCGGCGATGCGGTCGAGATCTCTGGAAAAGTCACGGCGGACCATTCGGTCAGCGGAGACTATGCCTTGCACATTCGCAATGCCTCGGGCGCAGGACAGGCCATCATTGACCAGTCTGGCGCGTTCTCCGTGACATCCGGCCGGACGACGACATTGGCGCAAGCCACTTTGGGTGGCGCGCCTGGATCCTATGTGGCGGACCTCGAACTCACTGTCGACGGGCAACGTCTGCGCTGTCTCGGTGCGGGGCAACAGACTGCTATTTGACATTCAACGAACGGAGACCCTTCATGACCTTTTTCAAAACAGCCTTTCTGACCGCGGTCGCGACGCTCAGCCTTGCCACGGTGGCGTCTGCGGATCCCTTCGGCCACCTACAGGGGCAGTGGAACACCGGGTATGGCGGCGCGGACAACCGAAGCGTTGGTCTGATTGATTTATCAAGAAACACCCGGGTGGAGAGGCTGCACAATCCAGTGACCGGCCAAAACTATACGGCCATCATACAAACGGGCACGAACAACCAGTTTGCTGTCTCACAATCTGGAAATCGCAACACAGCCCGCGTTGTGCAGCGCGGCAACAACACCCGCGTGGTGGTCCGACAGAGGGGCAACAACAACAATAGCTCTGTCGTCATTCTCGGTCACTGACGGAGATGGAACGTCGGCATGGGTTGAGGCGCTTGCCCATGCCGAACCGATTTAACGAGTGGTTTTCTTACCAGTGGGGCGGTCGCTTCAGGCTTTGGCGTAGCCAATGGTCTGAAGCGCCGCTTTTATCTCATCCAGGATGACCGGATCATCGATCGTGGCGGGCATCTTGAACTCTTCGCTGTCGGCAATTTTCACCATTGTGGCGCGCAGGATTTTGCCCGATCGCGTCTTTGGCAGACGATCAACAACGAGCGCCAGTTTGAACGCGGCCACCGGACCTATCCGATCCCGCACCAATGTTACACATTCCGACGCGATTTCGTCGTGCTGGCGATTTACCCCTTTAGACAGGCAGACAAACCCGACAGGAAGTTGGCCTTTCAAGGCGTCCGTTACTCCGATCACGGCGCATTCGGCGACATCAGGATGCGCGGCCAACACCTCTTCCATGCCACCGGTAGACAGCCTGTGACCGGCCACGTTGATCACGTCATCGGTGCGGGCCATGATGTAGAGATAGCCCTCGTCATCGATCATGCCCGCATCGCCGGTTTCATAGTAGCCAGGAAAGGTGTTGAGATAGCTTTTCTTGAACCGATCTTCGGCATTCCACAGGTTAGGCAGCGTGCCGGGCGGCAGAGGGAGCTTGATTGCGATCGCGCCGAGCTCATTGGCGCCCAGCTGGTGACCTTCGTCTGACAGGATTTGCACGTCATAGCCCGGCATTGCCACCGTGGGGGATCCGATCTTGACCGGCAGGGCCTCGATCCCGGCGGGGTTGCCCGCAATGGTAAAGCCGGTTTCAGTTTGCCACCAGTGATCGTAGACAGGCACGCCCATGATATCTTGGGCCCATTCGATTGTGTCAGGATCGGCGCGTTCCCCTGCGAGGTAGAGCGCCCGAAGGTTGGAAATGTCGTAATCCTTGATCAATTCGCCTTTGGGATCATCGCGCTTGATCGCTCGAAACGCCGTCGGCGCCGTGAAAAAGCTGCGCACATTGTGTTCGGATATCACGCGCCAGAAGGTGCCAGCGTCTGGGGTGCCAACGGGCTTGCCCTCAAACACGATGGTAGTGTTGCCGTGGATTAGCGGGGCGTAGCAAATGTAGCTGTGGCCCACGACCCAGCCCACATCCGAGGCCGCCCAGAACACATCGCCTGGATCGACATTGTAGATGTTTTTCATTGTCCAGTTCAGCGCGACCAGATGACCGGCTGTGGGTCTGATCACGCCTTTCGGCGCGCCGGTGGTGCCGGACGTGTAGAGGATATAGGCCGGGTGGTTGCCCGCCACGGGCACGCAGTCTGCCGGTGTGACGCCGTCTTGCACCTCATACCAATCGTAATCCCGCCCTTCGGTCAGTTCGATGGGGTGTTCTTCGCGTTGCAAAATGATGCAAAATTCGGGCTTATGCTCCGCCAGATCGATCGCACCGTCGAGCAGGGGTTTGTATTCCACCACGCGCCCCGGTTCCAAGCCGCAGGACGCAGCGATAATGGCTTTGGGGGCGGCATCGTCAAGGCGAACGGCCAGCTCATTGGCGGCAAACCCACCGAAAACCACCGAATGGATGGCGCCAATCCGGGCGCATGCCAGCATCGCTTCAACGGCTTGCGGGACCATCGGCATGTAAATGATCACGCGGTCGCCGATTTCTATGCCTTTCGCCTGCAGCGCGCCCGCCAAGTGGGAGACACGTGATTGAAGGTCGGCGTAGCTGATATGTTCCTTGCGCCCGGTTATGGGGCTGTCATAGATGATTGCGGTCTGATCGCCTTTGCCAGCGGCCACATGTCGGTCAACCGCGTTCCAGCAGGTGTTGACCTTGGCATCGACAAACCACTCATACAGGGGGGCGTTATCATCAAAGAGCGCTTTGCTCGGCTTTTCTACCCAGTCGATGGCTTCCGCGGCCTCCATCCAAAAGCCCTCGGGATCGGCTTTCCAGCCATTATAGATGTCATGGTAGCTCATGTGTCTTTGTCCCTTTTTTGTTTTGTTAAGGGACAGGCGGGTAGCGGGGCAAGTCGGGTAAGCCGTAACGACGCCAAAAACTGTGATTTTATCAGCTTGAAGCGCTGACGCGGCGCGACAAGCAATATCCGCGTCGCTCGATCACACCTCATACGCCAACCGCAGACCACCCCAGTGGCGGCCATGCACGATGATCGGGGCTGAAAGATCTTTCATCACTTTGAACACGCCGCCGCCCATGTCGCGACGATAGACCTGCAGCAGGAAGGGTCTGGTGTTTTGACCCGCCTTCAGACCGACCCGATCATCAAAAATGCGCCGGTTGCGGCAATTGCCCGTGTTCCAAGCCACATCTTTGCTCTGTGGTTTTGAGAACTTGCGATTGTGAGTGGGCAGATAGCCATCAATATTGACCGCCGCGCAGAAAACGACGCGGGGCGATTGTTTGAATGCGGCTTCTTGGATCTTTGGCAAAACCTGGTCGGTGAACCTTGTAAAGGGCGTCATCTTTTGTTCGGGGTTGGTGCTGGGAATGGTTGTGTAGCTCCGTGAAAAGAGATCCGCCGTTGAGATCTGCCCCGCCTCAATCGCGCTTTCAAACAGATGCGCGACTTTGGCAGCGTCGCTTTGCACCCGGTCAATAAAAGGGGTGTCATCAGTTTTGGCGCCGACGCTGACACTGTCTTGGACCATGGATTCCGTTTGATCTACCAAGTCCGACGTGCGTTGGCGGATGGCAGACACACGATTTGTCGTGTCGGAAATCGAGGTCTCAATTTCGTGAAAGGCCTGCCTGAACGCGCCCGTGGCTGCCAGCACTTGACCAACCTGGTCCATCATCCCACCCGTTTGTCCGCTGAGCCCCTTCATGGCTTTTGAGATTTCACCGAGAGCCTCTGTCATCTCAGTGTTCCCGGCGATCACGTGATCCGTTTTTGTGCGGGCTGCTTGCGATCCTTCGGAGAGACGTCGAATGGTCTGGGTCAGGTCCTCAACAGAGGCTTGTGCCGCTGTGACGGTGGTCGATGTTGTGCTTGCCAATTCGTTGATGGCGCTGGCTATCGTGGCAAATCCAGTGCCTGCGACGCCGGCGCGTGCGGCCTCAATCCGCGCGTTGATCGCCAGCAGATGCACCGTTTTTGCGATGTCTCGAATGCTTTGATTGCCCGCCTGTACTTGTTGGAGAGCTTCGAGCACGTCATCCATGTGCTGGGTGATCTCCACCACATGATCTACGATATCTGTTGAGTGTTGGCCTGCATGCTGCAGAACCGTGACCGATGTTTCCACCAGACCCTCTACATCCGTAGTGGCCTGTCGCATGTCAGTTAAGCTGTCGGATATAGACTGATTGGCATCGAGCACTTCATCTGCGTTTTGGCGCGCCTGTGACAGGGCCGAACGTTGCGCGTGAGAGCGATCGTCCAAATCGTCTACGAACGCCACAACCTCGATAATCTCACGCCCCAGCTGACCCGTCCGTTTAGCCAAATCGGAGATGATGGGATCACTCAGACGACGATTGGGATGGCTCTTCGGGCTTGCCTTTCCGGCTTCCGGATTTGACCCACTTTGAACGCTGACAACTTTAGGATGCGACGCCTCTGCAGCGCGTGAGTGTGCTTGATCGGCTGACATTACTTCCTCAGGCTTGCCTCTGGGAGAGATTTAGCGCCCAAAAGTAAAGCACAGGTTCACAGATGCCTTGCCCGTTATCCGTATTGCGTAACAGGCGTGCCGGCGATGGCCGCCATATTGAGCAATCCGCGCGCTGTTATACCTGTTGTCGCGATGTGAGCCTTGTTGCCCATGCCCATGAGGATCGGCCCAACTTCCAGTCCGCGGGCCTTGACCTTGAGGATGTTGCGCACGCCTGATGCCGCGTCGCTGTTGGAGAACACGAGGATGTTCGCGCTGCCTTCCAGACGGTTATCCGGTAACAGCCGAGCGCGCAGGTCTTGATCGAAGGCCGCATCGACGTTCATTTCACCCTCGTAGACGAAATCACGAGGTGCTTCATCGAGTATGGCGATGGCCGCACGCAGACGTTTGCCAGAATCGCTGCCCTGATTGCCGAATTGCGACTGAGAGCAAAATGCCACTTTCGGATCAACGCCAAAGCGACGTGCATGCCGTGCCGCCCCAGTGGCGATTTGCGCGAGCTGCTCGGGCGTGGGGAACACGTGCACATGCGTGTCGGCGATGAAGACGGGTCCATCTTCCAGGATCATCAGCGACAACGACCCATGCGGATAGAGTTTTTCACAGCCAAGCACCTGATTTACATAATTGAGATGCCAGCGATATTCCCCAAAGACGCCGCAGATCATGGCGTCGGCCTCTTCTCTGTGCACCATCACGGCTGCAATCGCTGTCGTGTTTGTTCGCATGATCCGTTTGGCCAGATCCGGCGTCACGCCCCGGCGCTTCATGATTTCGTGGTAACTGCCCCAGTAGTCGCGATAGCGGGGGTCATCCTCTGGGTTGACGACGTTGAATTCCTTTCCCGGGCGGATTTCCAGCCCCATGCGGACGCATCTCGCCTCGATCACGTCTGGCCGCCCGATCAGGATCGGTTGTTCGATCGTTGTCTCCAAAATCGTCTGAGTTGCACGTAGAACACGATCATCTTCGCCCTCCGCAAACACGATCTTGCGGGCCGTGGCTTCGGCGGATTCGAACACGGGGCGCATCAACAACGCGGATTTATAGACAGACGCGTCGAGCTTTTGCCGATAGGCCTTGAGATCATCCAAAGGCCGCGTCGCCACGCCTGTTTTCATGGCGGCTCCTGCGACAGCGGTCGACACGACACCCGACAAACGGGGATCGAAAGGCTTGGGTATCAGGTAGTCGGCACCGAACGTGAGTTGTTCGCCCTTGTAGGCCGCAGCAGCCTCGGCACTGGTTGTTTGTCGCGCCAATTTGGCAATACCGGCAACACATGCGATTTCCATGTCGTCATTGATCGTCGTGGCGCCGACATCAAGCGCGCCCCTGAAAATAAATGGAAAGCACAGTACATTATTGACCTGATTGGGAAAATCACTGCGGCCCGTGGCGATGATCGCGTCGGGGGCAACCTCGCGCGCCAAATCCGGCATGATTTCGGGCGTCGGATTGGCAAGAGCAAAAACGATGGGCCGTTTGGCCATCTTGCGCACGTTGTCTTGTGAGAGCACTTTTGGGCCTGAAAGACCAAGGAACAGATCAGCGCCCTCAATCACCTCATCAAGAGTGCGCAGGTCGGACTTTTGGGCAAATTCCGCCTTTTGAGGGTTCATATCTTTGGTGCGGCCTTCGTAGACGAGGCCATGTATGTCACACAGCCACACGTTTTCGCGTTTGACGCCCAGTTTCAACAGCAGGTTAAGGCAGGCAATCCCCGCCGCGCCGCCGCCCGTTGAAACAATTTTGATGTTTTTGAAGGTTTTACCCGCCACCTTCAGAGCATTGGTCGCCGCAGCTCCTACCACGATCGCGGTTCCGTGCTGATCGTCGTGAAACACCGGGATATTCATGCGGTCGCGGCAGAGCTTTTCAACAATGAAGCAGTCAGGCGCTTTGATATCTTCAAGATTTATGGCCCCGAATGTCGGCTCAAGAGCGCAGACAATCTCGGCCAGTTTTTCGGGATCCTTTTCATCCACCTCCAAATCAAAACAATCGATATTGGCGAAATTCTTGAAAAGGACCGCTTTGCCCTCCATCACCGGCTTTGAGGCGAGCGCACCGATATTGCCAAGACCCAAAACCGCGCTGCCGTTGGATACAACTGCCACCAGATTACCGCGAGAGGTGTAACGGCTTGCGGCACTGGCATCGGCCTTGATCTCAAGGCAGGCCTCTGCGACGCCGGGCGAATAAGCTCGGGCAAGATCGGTGCCGTTGGCCAGTGGTTTGGTGGCCCGCACTTCCAATTTTCCAGGCTTTGGAAATTCGTGATAGTGAAGTGCGTCCTGACGCAGGCTGTCACTTGGTTGATCGGTCATCGTTCCCCCTTTGTCAAATTAGTTTAATGCTAAACTAATTTGATGGCCGCCTTCGGATTCACCCATTTGACGCCCTATTTTGCCATCACAGCTTGCATCCGGAAAATCCGTGGCGCAATCCTATTGTCACAAATCCATGGGGATTTGAGGATGGGAGTGACGGATGTCTGCCAGGGATATCTTGGTGCAAGAGGCCGCGCGGGTGCGCGAGAACGCCTATGTGCCTTACTCAAACTTCAAAGTGGGTGCGGCTCTGCGCGCGGGCTCGGGCGCGATGTATTCGGGCTGCAACGTGGAAAATGTGGCCTATCCGCAGGGCACATGCGCCGAAGCGGGTGCCATCGCGGCGATGGTTGCAGGGGGCGATACAGAAATCAAGGAGGTTGCCGTCATCGCCGACAGCCCTGAACCTGTGACGCCCTGCGGCGGATGTCGGCAGAAATTGGCGGAATTTGCTGCAGCTGATGTGAAAATCACGATGGCGACCACGGGCGGCAAACAGGTGACCCTTACCATGGCGGACATTCTGCCCGGCGCGTTCAACACGCATCACATGTCGAACACCTAACCCATGGACGCCCGTGCGATCATTGCAGGGCTGCGGGACGGCAAAGGCGCGAGTCGCGAAAGCCTTGAGTGGTTCGCTGATGCGCTGTCGGACGGCCGGGTGAGTGACGCCCAGGCCGGGGCCTTTGCCATGGCCATTGTGCTGCGTGAGCTGGACGCAGACACGCGCGCCGCGCTGACCTTGGCCATGCGCGACAGCGGCGAAACCCTTGCCTGGGATCTATGTGGCCCCGTCATCGACAAGCATTCCACCGGGGGGGTGGGCGATTGTGTGAGCCTTGTCCTTGCACCGGCTTTGGCCGCGTGCGGTGCCTATTTGCCGATGATCTCAGGGCGCGGGCTTGGGCATACCGGCGGGACATTGGATAAGCTCGAGGCGATCCCGGGGCTGCGCACGGATCTCTCGGAAACTCAGTTGAGACATGTCGTGGGGCAGGCCGGCTGTGTGATTGCCTCTGCCAGTGACCGCATCGCCCCTGCAGATCGCCGTCTTTACGCGATCCGGGATGTCACGGCCACGGTGCAAAGCCTTGATCTGATTACGGCGTCGATCTTGTCGAAGAAACTCGCCGCAGGTCTGGAGGGGCTTATCCTCGATGTGAAAGTGGGTTCGGGCGCCTTCATGAAAGATTTGTCCGAGGCGCGTGGGCTGGCGCGTGCGCTTGTCGATACTGGAAACGCGGCTGGCTGTCCGACCAGTGCGGTCATTTCGGACATGAATCAGCCTTTGGCACCCGCCTTGGGAAATGGGTTGGAAGTCGCCGAAGCAGTGCGTGTTCTGTCAGGGGAGATGCCGGAGAGCGCGCTTGCACTGATCACCGCCGCCCTCGGGGGGCTTGCACTGTTTCAGGCGGGTCTCGCGCACGACATAGAGACAGGCGCGGATGCGGTCACTGCAGCCATACGGGATGGTCACGCCGCAGAAAGGTTCGGCCGCATGGTCGCCGCCATGGGCGGGCCGGTGCATTTCATGGACAATCAGGCGCGTTTCTTGCCCGAGGCCAACGTGATCCGGGAGTTTGTGGCCATTCGGTCAGGTTACATTTCGGCCATCGACGGTGAGGCCATGGGCTATGCCGTGATTGCCTTGCGCGGCGGGCGTCGCGTGGAGACGGATGTGATCGACCCATCTGTGGGGCTGTCGAGCATCGTCTCACTTGGGCAGCATGTGACGGCAGGCCAGCCCCTTTTGTACATTCATGCCGGTCGTTCCGAGCATGCAGATCAAGCCGCCGATATCTTGGCCACCGCTATCAGAATTTCCGACGACCCTCCTGACTTACCGCCCCTGATCCACGAAAGGATCTCTTGATGCCGCGCGCCTTTCTGGTGGTGATGGACTCGGTTGGCATCGGGGGCGCGCCGGATGCGGACGCGTTTTTCAATGGGGAGCTGCCAGATACCGGTGCGAACACGGTCGCGCATATCGCGCAATCCTTGGGTCTGCTGCGTTTGCCCACGCTCGATGGTCTTGGATTGGGCGCGGCTGTTAGGCTCGCATCAGGCGATCACGCGCCGGGTTTGGACGCCACACCGAGTGGGCTTTGGGGCGCCGCGACACCTCATGCTTTGGGAAAAGATACGCCCGCTGGCCATTGGGAGCTGGCCGGAGCGCCTGTGCCGTTCGAGTGGCATCACTTTCCACGTGAAATACCCGCGTTTCCTGAAGATGTGCTGCAGAGGGTCTGCGCCTCGGCGGGAACAGATGGCACGCTTGGCAATTGCCACGCCTCCGGCACGGACATCATAGACCGGCTCGGCGATGAGCATATCCAGACGGGGTGGCCCATTTGCTATACCTCTGTCGACAGCGTCTTGCAGATTGCCGCGCATGAGGAGCATTTTGGCCTCGAGCGACTCATGGTGCTTTGCAGAGAAATCGCCCCGTTTCTTCATGACATGAAAGTGGGGAGGGTGATTGCGCGGCCCTTCGTCGGTGACGCGCAAATGGGCTTCACGCGCACGGTCAACCGACGGGATTTCGCGATGGCCCCGCCGAGCCCCACGCTGTGTGACTGGGCATCCGCCGAGGATCGATCTGTTCATGCCATTGGAAAGATCGGTGACATCTTTTCGATGCGTGGCATCGACGACGTGGTCAAAGGCAAAGATGCCGAACTGATGCAACACCTGGCGAAAGCCGTGTCGGACGCGCCGGACGGCTCTCTCACCTTTGCCAACTTCGTGGAGTTTGACGCGCTCTACGGCCACAGGCGCGATGTTCAAGGATATGCCGAGGCGCTGGTCCGGTTTGATGCGGGTCTTGTGCATATTCTGCCGAGACTGCGCGCAGGCGATCTGCTGGTGATCACCGCAGATCATGGAAATGATCCCACATGGGTTGGCACGGATCACACGCGAGAAAGGGTGCCCGTTCTGGTGGCCGGCGCGGGGACAGGGCAGTTGGGCCATGTGCAGTTTGTTGATGTTGCCGCCTCCATCGCGGATCACTTAGATCTCAAGGAGCATGGACCGGGCCGCAGTTTTTTGCCGTGAAAGATTGCCCCTCCAAGCGGCTCAAAGCTAAGGTGTTCGAGAACAAGATTGGACACTGACTATGACGGATCACCTCACCATCGTTTCTCACCCGCTCGTGCAGCACAAACTGACTTTGATGCGCAAAAAAGAAACGCCAACGGCTGTCTTCCGCCAATTGCTGCGCGAGATCAGTCAGCTTTTGGCCTATGAGGTCACCCACGACCTCGCTACGTCTCAAGAGACGATTGAGACCCCTTTGATGGACATGCAAGCACCGGTTCTGGCTGGCCCAAAGCTTGCGCTGATCTCTATCCTGCGGGCAGGCAACGGGTTGTTGGACGGGATGCTTGAGCTGATCCCATCGGCGCGAGTGGGCTTTGTGGGGCTCTACCGAGACCACGAAACGCTTAAGCCCGTGCAGTACTATTTCAAAGTGCCCGATCAATTGAACAAGCGGTTTTGCATTGTCGTCGATCCCATGCTGGCCACGGGCTACTCCTCTGCTGCGGCGATTGATTTGATCAAAGAAGCGGGGGCCAAGGACATCTGTTTTCTGTGCCTTCTCGCAGCGCCCGAGGGGGTGGCCCAAATGAAAGAAGCCCATCCCGACGTGCCCATCGTCACCGCATCGCTTGATGAACGGTTGAACGAGCTGGGCTACATCCTGCCCGGTCTAGGGGACGCGGGCGATCGCATGTTTGGCACCAAGTAAGCAAAAGCGGTTTACTCTGAACCTATTATACGGCAGTCTCCGGCCATTAGCTCTGGGGGCGAAAATGAAGTATTTGAGCGTGCTCGCGGCGTCTGCCATCGCCGCGACGGGCTGGGCAGAAGTGTCCGTTGCCCAGTCATCATCACAAGCTGTTCCAGCGGAATTTCCACCTGCATCCTACACAGGCCGTCAGTATGTCGACAGCGCGGGCTGCGTGTTCATTCGCGCCGGAATAGATAACAATGTCACGTGGGTGCCGCGTCTGACACGGGGGCGCCAGCAGGTTTGCGGCTTTCAACCGAGCCTTTCTGCCTCGACCTTGGCCACTGTGAATGCCGCACGCACGCCCGCGCCGGATGAGGCGATACCAACTGCGACGGCTACGCCGACCGCCGCGCCTGCGCCGGCCCCTGCTCCTGCGCCTGCCCCACGGGTTGTGGCCGCTCCGGCGCCTGCGCCAGCACCTGCGGTTGCGGCGCCACCGCCGAAACCAGAGCCGAAACGCGTTGTGGCGACAACGCGTGTGACCTCGGCGTCCAAATGCACCAACCGAAGTGCGTTTTCGCAAAGATACATGCATTCTGAGCGAGCAGAGGTTCGCTGCGGTCCGCAGAGCCAACCGCATGTCACGTACAAAGACGGACCGGCTTCGCCGAATGCAACGATTTACACCCAAGCGTCGCCCGGTGTGACAAGCGGGCAGGTCCGTGTTGCACCCAAGCATGTCTATGAAAACCAAGTGATCAGCACAGAAGGTGTCTTTGTTCCCGAAGGCTATACCGTCGTGTGGGAAGACGATCGTCTGAACACAAAACGCGCGCATCAGACATTGGCCGGCAAGGCGCAGATGGAACAGATTTGGACCAACACGCTGCCACGTAAGATCAAACCCGGTGCGATCGCCGGATCCGGCACATCCTATGCCGCAGGTGGTCTTCCCAACGACGTGGTGCCTCAGGTGTCGCGCTCAACGACTGTGCCGTCCGCAGCGGCCCTTGCAGCAAACGATACGCCCGCCAGCCATCGCTATGTGCAGATCGGCGCGTTTACGGATCCAGTTCAGGCAAAAGCGGCAGCTCAGCGCCTTGCAAATAGTGGCTTGCCCACAAAAATGGGGGATCGGACACGGGGCGGGAAGACTTACACGCTTGTCGTGGTGGGGCCTTACCAAACTCAGGGCGCGCTCGATGGTGGGTTGGCCAAAGTCCGGGGCATGGGCTATCCGCAAGCGACACTGAAACGCTGATCTTCATCTAAGCTCTTTTGAACGCGCCCTGATGGGGGCGCGTTTTTTTATGCGCCGCAGATAGATTGCAATTGCAGCCAGCTTGCGTCGTTCATAACCGCGGCAGGTGGCGATGTGGCAAACGGATCTGCTTCTATCAGGCCCAAAGTCTGCTCACCGGTAATGTCCACAGCATAGGCATAAGGCGTTGCGCGCAGATTTGCTGCCTCAAATGCCGTCAGCAGAACCTGGTCTGATACGTTGGCTTTGTCGGATGTCAGCAGGGTTTCTGCATAACTGGTCAGCGTCGCCTCGCTTAGCGCGCCAGTTGTCAATAGCCGAAAGCTGGACCATATCGGGCTCGCCTTGAGCAGTGCCGCCAATGGGTCGCTTTGCGCGGCGCGGAGCCGTTCGGCGACAATGAAACCGGCGACCACGTCTGGTTCAGTGTAATCTTCGACCAACGTGCGATTGATCAGGATAATCCCGCCCGGCAAGTTCACGGTTTGGTCGACACCGTCGCGCATGACGTATAGCGGAGCTGACGAACCCGCTCCGGGCAGACGTACAGCCAACCGCGTCAGAACGGATTGTGCTTCGGGGGAAGTGCAGGGTGGCCCTGTCACGCGTTGCACTTTCTGGAACAGCACTGCACCGATCTCAGCACGCTTCACCTGCGGCACGATGTTGACCGTGTGCTGTCGCACGGCGCCTGGCAGCCAGAATATCGCCCCAAGCGTCAGGGCAAGGCACATGGCAAAAACGATCACAAACCGCAAACGTCCAGGATGCGGTCTGCGGCGTTCGATGACAGCGCGCAGTTTTTCAATGGCGTCGATCATTTCAGACTCTGCGCCTGGAAATTCCAGTGTTTCGCTTTCGTCGCCTGCTGGATGATAAATTGCGGGCCGCTTGCCCGGGTTTGCGCGGACCACTGCCGCCAGGGACCAATGGGTCAACGGACGATCCTGCATGTCGGAAATCAGAAGCGTGGCATCACCAATCGACGCGATCACATCCATACGCTGTGCCTCGCCTGCGGGGCGCCACAGTCCTGATGCTTCGATCCTTTGGTACTTATCCAATGCGGTCATGGATGACCGTGCCTGTTATGCTCGTTTTTTTGGACTTTACCCGGTTTTTAAGCGCGCGTGAAGCCGGATCAATCGTCGTCTTCAATCAGACCCGCGCGGTGGCGCATGCGATCACGGATCACATAGACCATTCCGCCGAGGAAAAGCGCGGCCATGGCAAACCATGTCAGTGCATAACTGAGATGGGAATTGCGAAAGTTCACCTGTGTCAGCCCGCCTCGCGGCCAGCTATCTGCGCCGCCCGTATGCTCTGCATCGACGAAGTATGCAGCCGTCCGCCCCAGACCGGCCTCTGAGGAAAGCGCTGCAACATCGCGCGAAAACCAGCGGCCTTGGTCCGGGTCATTTTTTTCAAGCATCGTTCCATCCGGTTCTGTCAGGCGTAAGAGCCCGGTCACGGAGATCGGCCCATCTGGCTGTGTCCAGCCAGCTTCGCGGCTCCCTGTTGGCACGAAACCGCGATTGATCCAAACGATCCGCGTGTCGGTTTGCAGGGGCGTCATCAACCACGACCCTGCGCCAAGCTCTGTCAGAGCCTTCACACGCTGAGATTGATCATTCATGAAAACCCCGTCTTCGGTGACCACGCGAAGGTAGGCGTGATCATCCTCAGTCACAGTGCCAAAGGGCGCCTCTACTGGATCACCGAATGCGCGCGCTTCAACCGTTTCAATCAGATCAACCTTCCACTGCAGCCGCTGGACCTGCCAGATGCCCAAGCTCAGCATGGTCAGAAACACCACAGCGGCGAATATGAGAATTGTGACATCCACCCAAAGCGGCCGAAGTGGGCCGTCTTGCACGCTCATTGCAGGTCGCGGACCCGCCGGATGGTGTCATGCGCGGGCATCATGTTTTCGTGCAAGTGGAACATCACCCAGATAGAGCCTGCGAGGATGATCACCAGAACGGTCGCCGTGAACAGTAGGGACATGAATTGCCACCCGTCCTCAGCGCCGACGGAAACATGCAGGAAGTAGTTTACATGGACGAGGATCTGCACGGCACCAAGGCCAAAAATGATCACCATCGCCCAGAGCAGGCTGATATCGACCTCTGCCATCACCACGTAAAACGGGATGGCCGTCAGGATCACTGAGAGCACAAACCCGATGAAGTAGGATCGGTAAGATCCGTGGGCATGATTGTCATGCGAGGCGTGGTTGTCGGTGTCAGCGCTCATAACAGAACTCCGGCAAGGTAGACGAATGAGAAGACGCCGATCCAGATGAGATCGAGGAAGTGCCAGAAAAGGCTCAGGCACATGATGCGGCGTTTGTTTTCAGGGGTAAGCCCATGCATCTGAACCTGGACCAGCAAGATGACCAGCCAGATGGATCCCCCCGTCACGTGTAGACCATGTGTTCCTACCAAGATCCAGAAGGAAGAGAGGAATGCGCTGGCCATCGGCGTCGCACCGACGTGCCAAAGATGCGAGAACTCAAGGTATTCCAAATAGAGAAAACCCAAACCAAACGCCAAAGTGACAATGAGCCAAATGCTCATCACCTTGGCGTTGTTCTGCTGCACATTTATGGCCGCGAACCCATAGGTGATCGACGATAAGAGCAAAAACGCGGTGGCCAGAGCAATCTTTTCGATCTCAAATAGATCAGCGGGGGATGGCCCTGCGGCGTAGTTTTGTCCAATGACCGCATGCACGGCGAAGAGGATGCCAAAGAGCAGGCAGTCGCTCATCAAATAGAGCCAGAACCCCAGCATCGTGCCCGTTTCATGGTGATGCTCGGCGGCGTCATCATGGGCATGCTCATCCTCGAAAACGTGAAATTCGTAGGATCCGGCGTCTGGGCTGCGCGTGTCGATCGTTGTCATGCGCTCACTCCGCTGCCTGCTGCGTGATCCGCAGTTCGCCCTGTTCCATTTTGCGCACGTCGTCTGCCGGTATGTAGTAATCTCGGTTGTAGTTGAACGTGTGCCCGATCGCCCAGAAGAGCGAAGCAAAGAATGTCAGCAGTGACAACCACCATACGTGCCAGATCAGAGCAAAGCCCATCACAGTCATCAAACCGGCGATGACCACGCCGCTAGAAGTGGAATGCGGCATGTGGATGGGCGTGTAACCCTCGGTCGGTCTGCGGTAACCGTTGCGTTTCATGTGATCCCAAGCGTCAAGCTCATGGACGCGGAAATTGAAGGCGAAGTTGTAGTAGGGCGGCGGTGACGTGGTTGACCATTCAAGTGTGCGCCCGCCCCAAGGATCGCCCGTTTCATCGCGCAGCTCTTCGCGCTTCATGATCGACACGACGATTTGGACAACAAAGGCCGCGACGCCCACTGCAATCATGCATGCCCCAATGAGCGCAGTGAAGAAATATCCAGCGTAGATCGTCTCTTCGAACTGGCTGAGGCGGCGCGTGACGCCCATCAGGCCGAGCACATAAAGCGGCATGAACGCAAAGTAGAAGCCAACAACCCAACCCCAGAAGCTGACCAAGCCCCAGAACCGATCCAGTTGGAAGCCGAACGCCTTTGGCCACCAATAGTTGATGCCTGCAAAGATGCCGAAGACGCCGCCGCCGATGATCACGTAGTGGAAATGAGCCACCAGGAACGGCGAGTTGTGCAGCACGTAATCCGCCGGTGGCACAGCCAGCAGCACCCCTGTCATGCCGCCGATCACAAAGGTCAGCATGAAGGCCACAACCCACATCATAGGCAGCTCGTACCGGATCCGCCCCTTGTACATCGTAAAAAGCCAATTGAAGAGCTTTGCCCCGGTCGGGATCGAGATAATCATCGTCGTGATCCCAAAGAAGGAGTTCACGTTCGCGCCCGCACCCATGGTGAAGAAGTGATGCAACCAGACAATGTAGCTCAGGATCATGATCACGCAGGTGGCGTAAACCATCGAGGTGTAGCCAAAGAGCCGCTTGCGGCAGAAGGTTGGGACGATTTCAGAGAAAATGCCGAAGATGGGCAGGGTGAGGATGTAAACCTCAGGATGGCCCCAAATCCAAATGAGGTTGACGTACATCATCGGATTGCCGCCAAGCTCGTTGGTGAAGAAGTTGGTGCCGAGATACCGGTCTGCTGTCAGCAAGGCGAGCGTGGCCGAGAGCACTGGGAACGTGGCGACAATCAGAACGTTGGTACAGAGCGTCGTCCAACAGAACACCGGCATTTTCATCCAGGTCATCCCCGGCGCGCGCATTTTGACCAGCGTCACAATCAGGTTGATCCCCGATAAGGTCGTACCGATGCCGGCGATGTTGAGGGACCACAAATAGTAATCCATCCCCACGCCCGGGCTGAACGTCAGCCCCGAGAGCGGTGGATAGGCCAGCCATCCCGTGGCCGCAAACTCGCCCACGAAAAGCGAAATCATGATCAGCACAGCGCCGGACACAGTCAGCCAGAAGCTGAGGTTGTTCAGAAATGGAAACGCCACGTCCCGCGCGCCGATCTGAAGCGGCATCACATAGTTCATAAAGCCCGTGACAAATGGCATCGCCACGAAGAAGATCATGATCACGCCGTGCACGGTGAAGACCTGATCGTAGTGATAAGCGGGCAGGAAGCCGATATAGCCTGCTGAGGCGAGGGCCTGATGCAATCGCATCAAAAGCGCATCAGAAAAGCCCCGCAGCAGCATGATAACCCCAAGCACCATGTACATGATGCCGATTTTTTTGTGATCCACAGAGGTAAACCACTCGGTCCACAAATAGCCCCACAGCCGGTAATAGGTGATCGCACCCACCGTGAGGGCGGCGAGGATCATTGTGGCTATGAAGGTGCCGAAGATGAGCGGATCATAGAATGGGAATATATCCCAGTTGAGCTTACCCCAGAACCAATGGACATCCGGAATGCCATAAGAGCCATGCGATGCGCCAGCGTCAGTAGGGGTTGCTGCTGTGGCCATGGTGCTAGTTCGCCTGCAGAGGGAGTTGTTGCGCAAGATCGGCCTGCGGTGGCAGATCCATTGCGGCGAAAATCTCGTCTTCGCGCTCTTTCAGATCAGGCCGCAGGATGGCGATGAAAGCCCCCGGGTCCTCAGCGGAACAGATGCCGCGGAACATTTCGCGGTTGAACAGGCCTTCCAACCCGCCGCCGCCCAAAGCGTCGACCATCATCATGTCATCCAGGCAAAGATCCTGCTGCCCTGCACACAGGTTCACGATACGCCGCCACAGCCCGTCTTGAACCGACCCGTAATAGGTGACTTTATGATCGATGCTGGGTTGCTGCAGTTGGTTGTAAGCGGGTTGATCAAGCTCCGCTGCACGGCCTTGATCCCGCACTTTGCTTACCCAGGCGTCAAAGTCTTCCTCGCTCAGGCCGTGGAAGTCGAAATTCATGTAATTAAAGCCGTTGCCGGAATAGTTGGCGGAGAAGCCTTCATAGGTGCCGGGCGCGTTGATGACGGCATTCAGCTCGGTTTCCATTCCCGCCATCGAATAGATCATGCCCGCCAGGTCTGGTATGTAGAACGCGTTCATCACGGTGTCAGACGTCAGTTTGAATTCGATCGGACGATCAACAATCGCGGCCACTTCATTGACGGTGGCGATGTTTTGTTCGGGATAGATGAACAGCCACTTCCAATCGAGGGAAACCACGTGAACCTCAATCGGTTCAACGCTTTCATCAATGGTTTGCGTGTCGGAAATGCGCGAAAGGTCTTTGTACGGATCCAAGCGGTGCGTCGCGACCCAGGTCAAGCCTGCAAGGCAGATAATAATCGCCAATGGCACAGCCCAGATGACGATCTCCAGGCTGATTGAGTGATCCCAGTCTGGCGCATAGGTCGCGTTCTTGTTGTCCTCGCGATACTTCAGCGCGAAGAACACGGTGAGGGCCATGACCGGCAGTATCACAATCAACATCAGCACGGTCGCATAGACGATAAGTTCGCCTTTTTGCGCGGCAACATCGCCATTGGGATTGAGCAAAACCAAGTTGCAGCCGGATAAGAGACCGACAAGAGCGGTAAGGCTTATGAGTTTGCAAATGATGCGGATCATGTCGATGCGTCTTGCTGTTGGTGCAGGCCTGCGTCCCACTAGGAAGCTACGCGCCAGCACATCTATGTGTTTAGTCCTTATAGGGGAACGTATGCAATCCTGAGTATAATCAAGAATGCTGCACTGCGACAATTTCCCCTTGCTGGCTTCCGTGTCATTTTATGCTTAGAAGAGAGCAGAACGGTGGAGATTTAGATGACGAATACATCGACTGGTCACTCCGACAATGTCACAATCGACGACATCGTCACCACGGTGGTGATGGCGCGCGTCACGGATTTTTTCGGGTTTTTCGTCTACGCCATTGCATCGGCGCTGGTTTTTCCACGGCTGTTTTTTCCGATGTTCGACCCGATCATGGGAACAGTCATTTCTTTTGCTGTGTTTTCCCTGGCGTTTTTGGCGCGGCCATTCGCCAGTTTCGCCGGTCGATACGTGGAGCGCAAAATTGGTCGGGCCGGAAAAATCACCCTCGCTTTGATGATTTTGGGCAGCTCCACCGTCGCGATCGGGCTGCTTCCCAGTTACGACCGCATCGGGATTATCGCGCCGATCCTGCTCGCTGCACTTCGTTTTGCACAAGGCATCGGCCTTGGTGGGGCATGGGACGGGATCACCTTACAGCTCAAATCCGCCGCCCCCGCCGGCCGAGAAGGGCTCTATGGCATGGTGCCGCAGCTGGGCGGTCCCATCGGGTTTTGCGTCGCTGCGTCGCTGTTTTTCGTGCTGACCGGCTTTCTGACGGAGGAAGAATTTTACACCTACGGCTGGCGGTTTGCGTTTTTCGCCGTCATGGCGGTCAATGTTGTGTCGCTTTTTGCCCGCCTCCGCCTGCTCACGGCCAATTTCGGAGCAGATGAGACCCCGCTTCAATCTGCGCCTTTCTTGGACATGGTGCGGACGCAATGGCGGACGGTCGCGTTGTCGACGTTCTTGCCTGTGGCAAGCTATGCGCTCTTTCACATGGTGACGGTTTTCCCGCTCAGCTACACGTTGCTTTTTACCGAGTATAGCATGGACCGGATCATCTTGTATGAACTGACCGGTGGTGTTCTGGCTTGCGGTGCTGTGGTCCTGTCGGGCGTATTGGCGGATCGGTACACCAAACGACGCGTCTTGCGGGTGTCCGTTGCACTGATCGTGCCGCTTTGTCTGACGATCTACACGCTCGACACGTATCCATGGATCTACATCATCTTTGGCTTCATCGTGCTTGGCCTCGCCTACGGTCAGTCGAGCTCAATCGTGCCAAAACGGTTTCCGCTGCAATACCGGTATTCGGGAAGCGCCCTGTCGGTGAACCTGTCCTGGATCTTTGGAGCTGCGTTTGCGCCGCTTTGTGGTATGGCGCTGGCCGCGTATGTGGGCTTGTGGGCGTCTGCTCTCTATCTGTTATCAGGTGCACTTGTCACATGGATCACGCTACGTATCTTGGATCGCCAATTGGACGAAAACGGCGGGAGCCAAGCCGATAACGGGTAACCAAAGCCTTCAAACGACAGTTGTGTTGCCGGTTTCTGCCACAGTTCTGGTGCTTTAGGCCAAAGACCGGACGCGTCAGCCCACGATCAGCTGTTTGAGCTGGAGCGCTTCGTGCTCCAGTTCGGTCAGACGGTAATTGATTACGTCACCAATCGTCAGCATGCCGATCAAGTTACCGCCGTCCTTGACTGGCATATGGCGGAAGTGACCAGCCGTCATGCGGCGCAGAACAGAAACCAACGTATCACCCGGGGCGCATACCTCGACCGATTTGGTCATAATGTCCTCGACCTTCTTGGGCAGCGTTTCGCCGGGCGTGTCGGCCAGTTTACGCACGATATCGCGCTCAGATAGAATGCCGATCAGCTCTCCGTTGGCATCACGCACCAAAAGCGCGCCGATCCGTTTGTCGCGAAGCTCCATCACCGCGTCTTTCAAAGTGCTTTGCGGGCGAATGGAGAACACGGCGTCTTTTTTGCCGTTCATCAAGTTCGCCACAGTGGCCGTCTCAGTCGCAGAATTGCTCGAGGCGGACTGGCTATAGGTTCGTTGTTCAACGTCACCGCGTTTTGGCGCTTGATAGGATGCGGGCATAACTGGCTCCTTGATGGTCTTTCAAGTTTCGGGCTACACCCCAACTTACACCGAAAATAACGTTTGGGAAGAATTTCACGAATGACTGGTTATGAGCTTCCACCTGTCGCAGCGCTGCTTTTGTTCGTGGGGGCGTGTTTGGCGGGTCATTCCTACAGGCGGGTTTGGAAGACAGAAGGCCCTCGGTGGCAGCTTTGGTTTTTTGGCACAACCGCGGCGGTTATGCTGTGCACTGTTGCGTTTTTTCCGGTGCAAACGGGCTAGAGTAGGCTGCGCAAGCCCTAGAATTTCACTTGATAAAGCGGCGTTGAAACCATCTTTTTGCAATCTCGCCCAGGCCAAATCCGATGCACATGCTCACGATGTTCTTGGACAAGGCGGCGGTATCGGGACTGCCGCCAATCCTCAGCACCAAACGGGCAATTGGGTCGCCGATCGTGAAATACGTTAAGGAAAACGCGGCCATGACGGCGACGGCGTAGACCACAATCCTGAGGATCGAGAGTGTGAGCTTTGACATCGTGGACGGTGCGCTTTAGGCGTCCATCTCTTCCAGCATCTTGCGTGCGCGTGGGCACGAGGACAAGCGTTCGCGCAGCGGACTATCGGGATCGATGTCTTTTTTGCAGACCAAACACTGATCGGCATCGGAAATCGCATTCAATCCGCCGCAGCTGCCTTTAATGGTGCGGCCCGAAAAGATAACCCCAACAGCCATTCCACCCACCATGAGCGCAATGAACGCGAATGAGAGAAGAAATGTTTCCACTGGGATTATCTCCTGGTGTTAGGCTTGCAGGGCGGAAAACGCCTCAGTCGCATTCTTCACATGGGTGCCGTCGGCACCGCGTTCAATAAAGAGCGCTGAAATTCCCAGATCGTTCGACAATGCGATACCGCGCTCCGCGCCCATCGCCAAGAGGCCGGTGGCCCAAGCGTCAGCCAGCATGGCGTTCTCAGCCAGTACCGTCACGGAAGTTGTGTTATGCGTGACGGGGCGCCCGGTTTTGGGGTCAATGATGTGCGAAAACCGCGTGCCGTCTTCTTCAAAGTAGTTGCGGTAGTCGCCCGATGTGGCCATGCCCATGTCAGACGCCTTGGCGACCTGAACCACCTCTGCGCTCAACGGGTCAGGTGATTCGACGCCGATCTTCCATGACATGCCGTCTGCGTTGCTGCCGGACACGTAGAGATCGCCGCCGATCTCAACCATGAAATCGCGCAGGCCCGCTTGGCTCACGACGTTTGCAACGTAATCGACGCCGTATCCCTTGCCGATCGAGGACAGATACATCTGCGTGGCAGGGTTGGTTTTCTGCAGGCTGGTTTGTGACACCGACAATTTGTCTTGACCAACAGGCGCCATTGCATCTGCAAGTTTGGCATCGTCTGGCGTGGCAAAGCCTCCTGCAGGCGCACCAAAACCCCATGTCTCGATCACCGGGCCCAAAGTGATGTCAAAATAGCCATCGGTCTTGCTGTGCACATCTTCTGCGGCGGCCACAACCTGCGCCAGTTCCTGGGAAACTGTCATAGGGGCGGTGCCTGCGTGGTGATTGAACCGCGATACTTCCGATTCAGCGTCCCAGTTGGACATCAGAGCGTTGATCTGGCCAAGCGCGGAATCGATCTGTGATTGCAACTCGGCCTTGTTCACGCTGCCGTCGTGGTCTACCGCGACGATGTTGTATGTCGTTCCCATGGTGCTTCCGGTCAGCTCCAGCACAGCCGATCCCGGCTTGCAAGCTGCCAGACATACGGCGGACAGAACGAAAGAGCGGCGGGAAATCTTAAATGGTGTGTTCACTGGTTTTGCCTCCTTAGTGGGCGCGACGGGCAAGCCATAAAAACTTTCTCACTGCGCGCTTTTTTCGCGTTTTCATTTCCGTTGCAATGAGAAACAGTCAAGTGAGCGCGCATGCCGCACTTTAAACGACGCGAGTCGTAGCACAAGCAAAACGCAAGCCAGTTGGAGGCCAAACGCGTGCAAACGTTCAAGTTGAAGAAAGGGCTGGACCTTCCAGTCCTTGGCGCACCAACGATGTCTGGTACTGATGTACCTGACATCCGAACCGTCGCTATTATCGGCGCAGATTACATTGGATTGAAACCCAGGTTGCAGGTCGCCGAAGGTGACAAAGTCGGTGCTGGAGCGCCGATTTTTTTCCATAAGGACACGCCTGAAGTCATGGTGACGGCGCCCGTTTCGGGTCGTGTGCGCGCCATCAATCGCGGGGCTCGACGTGTTCTGATCAGCGTCGAGATCGACATCGATCCAAATGCAGCCCCGGCCGTGGACTTCTCGGAAGTTGGAGATGTCACAACCAAAGAAGGCCTGATCCAAAGGCTGTGTGCGTCAGGTCTCTGGACATCCTTTCGCACGCGACCCTACTCGAAAGTGCCGGACACGGCATCAAGCACGGAAGCGATTTTCGTCACTGCGATGGACACCGAGCCATTGGCGGCCGACCCTGCACTCGTCATTGCTGAGGCGAAAGACGACTTTACGCGCGGTCTTGCAGCGATCACGAAACTCACCGACGGTACAACATATGTTTGTCGCAAAGCTGGCTCCGATGTCCCTGGCGATGGAATAGAGCGCGTCGAGGTCGCGGAGTTTGACGGCCCGCACCCTGCGGGGTTGGCGGGGACTCACATTCATTTCCTACACCCGCCGACCGCGGAAACCACTGTCTGGACCATCGGGTATCAGGATGTGATCGCGATTGGGCACATGCTTGAGACGGGACGTAATGACGCAGACCGGATGGTCGCGTTATCGGGTCCTCGTGCGGCCAAGCCGCGCGTGCTGCGCGTGCCCGCCGGAGCGTCAATGCTTCAAATGATCGAAAATGAGGTGGACGGAGAGGCGCCATTGCGCGTGATTTCCGGCTCTATTCTGAGCGGCCGGATGGGTAACGGACCCGACGCTTACGTCGGACGCTACGCCCGCCAGGTAACGTTGATTGAAGAAGATAAAGAACAGATTCCAATGGGTTGGATCCGACCAATGCGTACAAAATACGCCGTCCAACCAGTCTTGGGTTCGGCGCTGGCGAAGAAGCTCTACGGGCTGACATCCAACCTCAACGGGGGTCGACGGGCGATGGTGCCCATCGGAACATTCGAAACTTTGATGCCGCAAGACTTCCTCCCGACGCAGCTTCTGCGGTCACTTCTGGTGATGGATACAGACCAGGCGCAGCTTTTGGGTGCGCTCGAACTCGACGAAGAAGACCTTGGTCTGGTTGGCTTTGCCTGCCCCGCGAAGTATGAGTATGGCATAGCGCTACGGGACTGCTTGAGCAAAATTGAGAAGGAGGGGTAGACATGGGTCTGCGCAGCTTCTTTGATCGCATTGAACCTGCCTTCGAAAAAGGCGGCAGGTATGAGCGATACTTCCCCCTCTATGAGATGGTGGAAAGCTTCCTTTACACGCCGAAAACGGTGACAACCGTTGCCCCGCACGCTCGGTCTTACATCGATATGAAGCGGATCATGACCTACGTGGTGCTGGCGACCGTGCCCTGCATCATTTTGGGTTGCTACAACACCGGTCTGCACACGAACGCGGCAATTGCCGAGTTTGGTGCGAGCGGTTGGAGAGCCTGGATCATTGAAACAGTCGGCATCGGCTTCAATGCGGGCAACCCGCTGGCAAACTTCCTGCATGGCCTGCTTTATTTCCTTCCGATCTACATCACGACGCTGGTCGCTGGCGGCATTTGCGAAGTGATCTTCGCCACGATCCGCCGCCATGAGGTGAACGAGGGCTTCCTTGTAACCTCCATGCTCTACACGCTGACCCTGCCTGCGAGCACACCCCTTTGGCAGGTGGCGCTCGGTATTATCTTCGGGGTTGTCATCGGCAAAGAAGTTTTCGGTGGCACAGGTAAGAACTTCCTCAACCCGGCTCTGACAGGGCGTGCATTCCTTTATTTTGCGTATCCCGCGCAGATGTCAGGCGACGCGGTTTGGGTGCCGGTGGATGGCTTTACAGGCGCAACCGCGCTCGCGATCAGCGCCAGCGAAGGCTATCAGAACCTGGCCAATTACGGCATGGACTGGACAAGCGCGTTCTTTGGCATGGTGCCTGGCAGCTTTGGCGAGACCTCAACGGTTGCAGCCTTGTTAGGTTTGCTTTTCTTACTTGCGACGAGGATTGCAAACTGGCGTATGGTGGTCGGCTGTTTGGCAGGCATGATCGCCTTCTCGGCTCTGCTCAATGTCATAGGGTCTGACAGCAATCCGATGTTCTCAATGCCGTGGTATTGGCATCTTGTGGTGGGTGGCTATGCGTTCGGCCTTGTCTTCATGGTGACAGAGCCAGTGTCCGCGTCGCACACCAACCTCGGGCGCTTCTATTATGGGCTTCTTATAGGTTTCATGGTTGTGATGATCCGTGTGATCAATCCGGCTTTCCCAGAGGGTATGATGCTGGCCATTCTATTTGGTAACGTTTTTGCACCGCTGATCGACTATTTCGTCGTGCAATCCAACATCAAACGCAGGGCGAAAAGACATGCCTGACGACGGAAATATGCCGGAAGAAAAAGCGGAAAAACAAAAGGGTCCTCTTGGCCGGTTCCTTGCCGCGCCTCCGGACACGATCGGAAAGACGCTGTTTGTTGCCGTAGGGGTCTGCCTCGTCGCATCCATGGTGGTGTCCTCGGTCGCGGTGTCGCTGCGACCAACGCAGGAAGTGAACCAGCTTAAGGACAAGCAGATCAACATTCTGCAGGTCGCGGGCGTTTATGACCCTGAGGTTGACGTGGTTGAGGCCTTCAACGCGTTTGAGCCGCATGTTTTGGAGCTGTCTTCAGGACAATTCACCGACAAGTACGATGCAACGACATTCGATGACATCGCCGCAGCGGATGATCCGGCCACCTCGATTGAGTTGACGGACGATCCGGCGGGTATCGGACGCAAGGCAACCTACCGCACGGTCTACCTTTTGCGTAATGAGGATGGTTCGCTCGACAAGGCGATCCTGCCGCTGCATGGTTACGGTCTTTGGTCCACGCTTTACGGCTACATCGCGATCGAAGAGGACGGCAACGAAATCTACGGTCTGCAGTTTTACAGCCATGCTGAAACACCGGGCCTCGGTGCGGAAGTCGACAACCCGCGCTGGAAAGCGC
>CAKZYL010000191.1 GCA_937884705.1 uncultured Roseovarius sp.
TGCCAGACATCGGTGAAGGCAGAGCGCACGCCATCGTCTGTGACGGTCTGATAGTCGGGCAGGAACATCGGGATGAGGCCCGCATCCGAGGCGCCCTGCACGTTGTTCTGACCGCGCAGCGGGTGCAGACCTGTGCCCGGACGGCCCACATGGCCGCACATCAGCGCGAGGCTGATCAGACAGCGTGAGTTATCGGTGCCGTGGATGTGCTGGCTGACGCCCATGCCCCAGAAGATCATGCCCGCCTGTGCGGTGGCAAAATCACGGGCCACGGCGCGCAGCGTGTCGGCGGGGATGCCGCAGAGCTTTTCCATCTTCTCTGGCGGGAACTGCTTGAGGTGCTCTTTCTCGGCTTCCCAGTTCTCGGTGAAGGCCTCGATATACTGTCGGTCGTAGAGACCTTCTTCGACGATCACATGCATGATGCCGTTGAGCATCGAGACATCAGAGCCCGGCTTGAACGGCAGCATGTGCGTGGCGAAGCGCTTCAGCCCATGCTCGCGCGGATCCATCACGATGAGCTTGCCGCCGCGCTTGGTGAACTGTTTGAAATACGTCGCGGCCACCGGGTGATTTTCCAGCGGGTTGCAGCCGATCATGATCGCCACATCGGCATTCTCAATCTCGTTGAACGTGGCCGTCACAGCGCCGGAGCCGACGTTCTCAATGAGCGCGGAGACCGAAGAGGCGTGGCACAGACGCGTGCAGTGGTCGACGTTGTTGTGGCCAAAGCCCTGACGGATGAATTTCTGGAAGAGATAGGCCTCTTCATTGGTGCATTTGGCCGAGCCGAAGCCCGCCACTTCGCGACCGCGGCCTTTGAGACCACCGGCGGCGAAATCGAGCGCCTCTTCCCAGGTGGCTTCGCGGAAGTATTCATCCCAGTTGCCCGGGTCTACGTTGAGGCCTTTGGCGGGGGCGTCTTCGCGACGGATGAGCGGTTTGGTCAGGCGGTGCTGGTGGTGGATGTAGTCATAGCCAAAGCGGCCTTTGACGCAGAGGCGGCCTTCGTTGGCGGGGCCATTGATGCCCTCAACGTATTTCACCTTGTTGTCTTTGACCTTGATCGAGATCTGGCAGCCCACACCGCAGAAGGCGCAGACGCTTTCCACTTCGCGGTCATAATCGGCGCGGTCGCCCACCTGATTTTCATCGACCACGGAGGAGGGCATCAGAGCGCCGGTCGGGCAGGCCTGAACGCATTCCCCGCAGGCCACGCAGGTGCTGTCACCCATCGGGTCGGCGAAATCGAAAGTGGGATAGGCATCATGGCCGCGACCGGCCATACCGATCACATCATTGACCTGCACTTCGCGGCAGGCACGGACGCAGAGCCCGCATTGGATGCAGGCATCTAGATTGACGCTCATGGCGACGTGGCTGTCATCGAGGAGCGGGACGCGGTCTTGTTCTAACTTGGGAAAGCGGCTTTCCGAGACGCCGTTGAGATCGGCCATGTCCCAGAGATGGGAGGCTTTGTCATGGGCCTTGTCGCGCTCGGGCTGGTCGGTGACCAGCATCTCAAGCACCAGTTCGCGGGCTTTGGTGGCGCGTTCGGTATCCGTCTTCACCACCATGCCGTTGGTCACCGGGCGAATGCAGGAGGCCGCCAGCGTACGTTCGCCTTCGATCTCGACCATGCAGGCGCGGCAGTTGCCATCGGGGCGGTAGCCGGGCGCGGGTTTGTGGCAGAGATGCGGGATCTTCAGGCCACGGCCATGGGCGGCTTCCCAAATGGTGTAATTGTCAGGAACGGTGACCTCTTCGCCGTCGAGGGTGAAGGTGACCGTTTGGATATCCGCCATGTCCTTCATTGCGCATCTCCTGAAATTTCATCCCCGAAATGCTGCATCATCAGCTTGATCGGGTTGGAGGCCGCCTGCCCCAAACCGCAGATCGAGGCATCGCCCATGATCTGGCAGAGATCGCCCAGCAAATCTTGATCCCACGCGTCTTCTTGCATGAGCTTGACGGCCTTTTCACAGCCAACGCGGCAGGGCGTGCACTGGCCACAGCTTTCATCCTCGAAGAATTTCAGCATGTTGAGCGCGGCATCGCGGGCGCGGTCATGGTCTGAGAGCACTACGAGCGCGGCAGAGCCGATGAACGTGCCGTATTCCTGCAGCTCGTCGAAATCCATCGGTATATCGGCCATGGTCGCCGGCAAAATCCCCGCAGAGGGGCCACCGGGCTGATAGGCTTTGAAGGTGTGGCCATCGAGCATGCCACCGGCCGCCTCGATGATGTCGGTCATGGTGGATCCGGCGGGCAGCAGATGCACGCCGGGGTTCTTGACGCGGCCAGACACCGAGTAGGAGCGCAGGCCCTTGCGGCCGTTTTTCTCAACGCTGGAGAGGATTTCGCCCCCCTCCCGCATCACGCGGCAGACCCAGTAGAGGGTTTCGATGTTGTTGACCAGCGTCGGGCGGTTGAAGATGCCGACCTGCGCCACAAAGGGCGGGCGATGACGCGGGATGCCGCGCTTGCCTTCGATCGATTCAATCATCGCGCTTTCTTCGCCGCAGATATAGGCCCCTGCCCCGCGCCGCAGATCGATGTAGCCCGGCGCGACGATGCCCGCCTCTTCGAGCTTGGCGATCTCACGCGCCAGGATCTTGAGCACGGCGGGGTATTCATCGCGCATGTAGATAAAGCAGGTGTCCGCCTCGACCGCCCAGGCGGCAATGAGCATGCCTTCGAGGAAGATGTGCGGCGTGCGCTCAAGATAGTAGCGGTCCTTGAACGTGCCCGGCTCGCCCTCATCGCCATTGACGGCGAGGTAGCGCGGGCCCGGCTCGGCGCGCACAAAGCCCCATTTGCGCCCCGACGGGAACCCGGCCCCGCCAAGACCGCGCAGGCCGGAGCCCAGGATCTCATCCTGGACGGCCTCAAAATCACCGTTCTCGCGCAGCTCGGCCAGTTTTTCGTAGCCGCCACCCGCGCTGTAGGTCTCAAAGGTCTCATAATCCGGCACATGGGCGTGGGTGTCATCGAGCAGGATCGCCGTTTGCACCTTTTCGGGCGTGGCGTGATCGATGTGGTTGTGTCCGATCTCCAGCACCGGGGCGGTGTCACAGCGGCCCATGCAGGGCGCGCGCAGCACACGCACTTGCGACGGATCGAGCCCATCCTCCAGCGCGGCCTTGAGTTGTTCGGCGCCTGCCAGCTCGCAGGAGAGCGAGTCGCACACCCGGATGGTCAGCGCGGGCGGCGGTACATCGCCTTCGCGCACCACGTCGAAATGGGCGTAGAACGTGGCCACCTCGTAGATCTCGGCCTGGCCGATGCGCATCTCTTCGGCCAGCGCACGAAGATGTTCAGCTGAGAGATGACCGTGTTCATCTTGAATTAAGTGCAGGAATTCTATGAGTAAATCGCGCCGACGCGGGCGGTTGCCCAAAAGCGCGCGAACCTCGTCCCACGGCTGATCCTCGACCTGACGTCCTTTTGGTGTGTGGCGGCCCTTGCCGCGCGCACGTTTCCATACGCCTTCTCTGTCGTCGAGTGCCATCCTGCCTCCGGTACCTACGCAATGAGTTCCTAGGTTGTGTACAAATGTATGGCAGGGCTAAGCCCTTGTATCAAATCGTCATTCGCAATGGATTGATAAGCAGGGATTATCAAGAATTCCTGATAAATTCAGTTGGGTTTCAAATCGCTGATGACGAAACGCTGCTGTTTTCCGCCCGGATTTCGTTAAAATCCGTCCTCTACGGCGTCGCGCAACGCGTTCAAGATCACCGTTTTGGTGGCCTGTCTCGGCACCACCAGAGCGATCTCTTTCTCCACGACGGGCTCGAGCAGATCGACCACAGCAACATCGTCATCCGCGCCCAGCTCTTCCATCAGAACTTTGGGCACAATCGTGGCCGCCACGCCCTTTCTGGCGATGACGATGGCGGCGTTAAATCCGTTTGAATCAAAGATAACCTTGGGCCGCACACCCACATCCTGAAAGACCCGATCGATGATTTTGCGGTTCTGCATTCCAGGCTCAAGGAGCGAAAGCGGAAGCTCCGCAGCCTCGGCCCAGGTCATTGTTTCGGGCGCGCCGTCGATCAGTGCGGAGGGCGCGACCAAGACGTATTGCTCACTGTAGACGGGGTAGATGTGCATCAGATCCGAAGAGATCCCATCGGCATAGGTCAAGCCCGCATCAAAGGCGCGGTCTTCAATGCCCTGCTGGATCGACAGGGATGAGGCGGTGATGATGCGGGTTCTGAGGCCCTGATGGATGCCCTGCAGCCGGATGGCCAGCTGCGCCGCCACGGCCACAGCGGTGGGCACAACGCCAAGGACAAGCGCGCCGGAAACCTCGCCCTTGCTGGCCTTTATTTCCCGTTCCAAAACCTGCGTGCGTTCGAGGATGTCGCGGGCATGGGCGAGGACCTTTTCGCCCTCAGGCGTCAATTGCTGAAACCGGTTGCCGCGCTTGACGATGGTGACGTTGAGGTTCTCTTCGAGATGGCGAATGCGCATGGAGAAGGCCGGTTGTGACAACCCGCATTCCTGCGCGGCGCGGGCAAAATGCCGGGTGCGCGCCAAGGCCACCAGACATTCAAGATCTTTGAAATCAATCATGTAAGCCTTATTCCGTCATTGCCTGCGCACGCCCCGCGCCAATTGCGTTTCACGATAAAGCATGAACAACCCGCTGCCCACCACGATAACGGCTCCAAATAGCGTGATTGCGTCGGGCCAATCGCCGAAGACCAGATATCCCAGGACGAGCGCCCAGATCAGCCCTGTGTAGCGGAAGGGCGCGACGAAGGAGATGTCGCCGATGCGCATCACGAGGATGGAAAAGAGATAAGCGCCGATGATAAACACCGCCGCCCCGGTGGTCAGACCCCACGCCTGTACGCTCATGGGTTGCCAATCGGCTGGAAAGGTCAGGATCCCAAAGACGATCATCACAGCCGCAGAATTGGTCAGGACAATGAGTATCGTGGGCACCTCGCGCGACATCTTTCGCGTGATGAGATCCCGCGCCGTCACGCACGCCACGGCGGCCACGCCGTAGAGCGAGTAGATGGTGAAATCAGAGGTGCCCGGGCGGATGATCAGCATCACACCCAGAAGGCCCACGGCGATGGCCGTGAACCGCCGCCAGCCCACCGCCTCACCCAAAACGGCCCAGGCCATCAGGGTGATGGTGAGCGGCAGGGCCTGCATGATCGCGGTGACATTGGCGATGGGCATGTTGAAGAGCGCGGTGAGAAAGAAAAACGCCGTCGCCGTGTCCGCGAGGCTGCGCAGGAGCAACAGCATTGCGTCGCGAGAGGCCACGCGGATCGGGATCGCGCCCATGCGCCAGGCAATGATCAAGACGACACTGGTGGTCATCACCCCGCGCAGAAACAAAAGCTGATAGAGCGGCACGCTGCCCGCCATCATCTTCATCAGCGTGTCATTGAGGGTAAAGGCCGCCATGGACGCCATCATGAATGTGGCGGCGAGAATGTTGTCCTTGAGAGGTGTCAGTGCGGGGTTGGGCAAGTTCTGGGTTAGTCCGTGAAAGTCAAACGGCTGGCGATCTTGCCGTGCAGATCGGTGCCGGCGGCCAACACCCCTGAGACTTTGGGGGTGGGATTGTTATAGCGCAAGGGATTGCCCGCCCGGTCCGAGGTGGCCGCCCCCGCTTCCTTGAGGATCAGATCGCCTGCCGCCACATCCCATTCCCAGCTGGGACGGAAGGTGATCATGGCGTCAAATTTACCTTCGGCCACAAGCGCCATGCGATAGGCGAGCGAGGGTCGGTAGGCGCGCGTCACCTCGGGAGGCGTGCCGTGCCAAAACTCAGGCTTGAAGTTGTGTTTCACCGACAGGATCTCTGAGGAGGACAGATCGCCGCCCTGCCGGATCGCAATGGGATCGCCGTTGAGCGTAGCCCCCTGCCCGGCGGCCGCGGCATAGAGCAGGTCGCGTTTGGGCAGGTAAATGACCGCGGCTGTGACCTGGCGGTCTTCCACGACGGCCAGGGCGTGCGCCCAGGTGTTGGAACCTTCGATGAAGCTGCGTGTGCCGTCGATGGGATCAACCACGAAAAGCCGCTCTGAGGACAAGCGCGCAGAGCTGTCTTCGCTTTCCTCTGAGAGCCAGCCGTAGCCGGGGCGCGCGGTTTGAAGAACCGCGTGCAGCGTGTCGTTGACGGCGATATCGGCTTCGGTCACAGGGCCCGCGCCATCCGGTTTTTCCCAGGTTTTTGCGCTGTCGGGCGCAAAGCGGCAGGCCACCTCACCTGCGGCACGGGCCGCCTCGATCAGAAGGTCAAGGTCACGCGCCGGCAAGGGTCATCCCTTCGACCAGCAAGGACGGGACAACGCGCGACAGATACGTGCGCGCATCATTGGCGGGCACGATCCGCTTGAGCATCTCGGGCAGGCTTCCGGCGATGGTGCATTCGTTCACCGGATAGGCAATCTCACCGTTTTCAATCCAAAAACCTGATGCGCCGCGAGAGTAATCGCCGGTATTTGGGTTGATCGTCGCACCGATCATGGAGGTCACCAAAAGGCCGGTGCCCATCTGCGTCATCAACTCTTCTTTGGTGTGGGATCCTTGGGTGAGCGTCACGTTCCAAGTGCCCGGGCTGGGCGGATTGGATGTGCCGCGCATGGCATTGGCGGTTGAGCTCTGCCCAAGCTTGCGCGCCGTGGCCAGATCCAATGTCCAGCCCTGCAGAACACCATTTTCGACGATGTACCGCCGCGCTGTTGGCAGGCCTTCTGCATCAAAGGCACGAGAGGCCCCGACGCGGCGGCGGTGCGGGTCTTCAACGAGGTCCATGCCATCGGGCAGCACCTCTTCGCCCATCTTTTCCCGCAGCCAGGACGCGCCACGCGCAACCGCCTGACCGTTGATGGCGCCCAACAGATGCCCAACCAGAGAGCTTGCAATCCGTTCGTCATAGAGCACCGGGTACGCGCCCGTTTTGGGCTTGCGCGCATTGAGCAGCGAGACCGCCCGCTGCCCGGCGCGACGACCTATGTCCTCGGCGCCGCGCAGATCGGCATGGTAAATGCGGGCGTCGCCGTCGCTGTCCCGCTCCATGCCGGTGCCTTCGCCCGCGATGGCCACCCCGTAGAGACTGTGATCTGAGCGCGCGTAACCTTCTGAGAACCCGTTGCTCGCCGCCATGTGGATGGCGCGCCGGGCGTGGCTGGCCGCGGCCGATGACACCTGGCTCACGCCGTCGACCTGCAAAGCGGCCGCCTCTACCGCCAGGGCCGCGTCTCGCAGAGCATCGGGCGAGGGGGTCGCGCTTTCATCGCAAAGCTCAAGCGTGGCGGGATCGCATCCCAAACCGATTTGGGACGGCTCTGCGAGGCCTACATTGGGATCATCCGGCGCCTCTTGCGCCATGGCAACCGCGCGCTCTGCCAAAGTGTTGATCGTGGTCTTTGATGTATCTGAGGCCGAGACGCAGGCCTGTTTGCCGCCAATCAAAACGCGCAGACCAATGTCGGTGCCATCCGCGCTTTCGGCCTGTTCCAATGTGCCCGCGCGGACCCCCACGCGCACAGAGGTGCCCTGCACCGCGATGGCGTCTGCGGCATCGGCGCCGGCCTTTTTGGCCGCGCTGATCAAAGCATCGGTCAGGTCTTCGAGGGGGGGTGTCATAGGGCTCTTACCTCATGCGGTCTTTTTGTTGAGGACACAGGTAGACCTGTGCCCCCTGCCCTGCAAGCGCGTAGGTCGCAAATCAAACCTCTCAGGCAAAAGAAAAGGGCCGCACGTATCGCGGCCCCCTTTCAAAACCGGCGGGCGTTACTGAATGCGCTGCCCGTTGGCAAAGATCTGACCGTTGCCCTTCACCTCGATGGTGGAGTTGAGCGTGTCCGGCGCAGATCCGGGAACGGCAAAAAGACCCATCATCATGCGCACGCCCGAGGCTTCCTGATCGGGGATGAGACCCATCCCCACCAGCTTGTCCAAAAGCCCGTTGCCGCCGGAAAGAGACAGGTTCAGCTTACCAGAGGGTGCGGGCATTCCGTCAAACGTGGTCAGGTCCGAATTGTCGAAGGTGAAGGCACCATCGCCGAGCAACTCAGCCCCCGCGGCGCGCACCGTGAGGCCGGTGACATCCAAAGAATGAAGCTCACCGGGTTGCACGTTGCCGCTGTCCAATTGCTCCATCGCGGCGGGGTCGAGAATGTCGACCAGAAGCTTCGCCGTTCCGGCCAATGCCACGCTCACGGTCGCAGGATCGCGCGGCAGTTGACCTGTGGGATCCACCAGCCCCCAGATGAGATCGGACATCACAAAATCACCCAGAGTAACGCTCAGAGCCATTGGCTGCACCTCATCGCGCGCGGTGAGCGGAATCTGCAGGTTGAAGGCGTTTTCCTGGGCTGAGATTTCAATCGGCAGAGGAAACTCTGTTCCCGCCAAAAAGATCTTCTGCGCGGTGGAGGCCAGAGAATATGCCAAACCGTCCGCGTTCATTGTAATGCCGAGTTCATTGCTGTCTGAACTGGTGTCTATTTGATAGACCTCGCCCTCATCATCGAAATCTAGATCCAGAGAGCCGCCCGTGATGTTCAGACTGGCATCAACGGCAAAGCCTTGGTCCAGCATAGCGGCCATATCATTGATGTCGCCATCAGCCGGGAACGCCGCCTTGGCGGAACTGTTCATCCCGGCGGCACCGCCCTTCATCACGAATGTGCCGTCCGAGCCTTCCGGATCGGTGACATCCAAGATGTACTTGATGGGCCCGGTGCTGATGGTCTGAATGGTTTCATAAAGCGCCCCAACGGTTGATTGAGACGAACCCGTGAAATCCGCGAATGTCACTTCGGCCGCGCCAATGAGTGACATCGGGAAGGTGACCTGATCAAAGGTCACTTGATCCACGGTCATCCCGATTTCGGACGCTGAATACGCATATGACATCGCATCGGGATCACCCGACACGACGCCGGACCAATCTGTTGTGCTGTAGGTGATTTGGATGTCGACCGGATCGTTTTCTGAATCAATTTTCACGCCCATTGGCACAGTCGCAGGAAATCCGATCGACACCGTGCCATCGCCGTTACTGGTCAGGGTGACCTCTGACATGGTGATTTGGATCGACACATCCTCATCGGGGACCTCTGTCACCATAACGATCTCTGTCACTTCAAGAGCATCGCCATTTTGCGTCTCGGTGCCGGACAATGTGTAACCAGAGGCGGCCATGTAGGTTTTCCAATCTGCCCAGACCTGCTCTGCTGTAACATCCGCATCAGCGGCACCCGCGCCCAGCACAGTTGCCAGCGCCACGCTCATGACCGCTCGGGGTTTGTAGGACGCCATGATCGACCCTTCCGTTTTTTGAGTTCCCTCCCAGCTTCTGCCCAAGTAGGAGGAGGGTCAAGGCTTTGTTCGACCATTCTGATGTCGGATCATGCGGCCAAAGATTGCAGAAGGATGACCACCTTGGACATGTCAGGAAAGACGACCTTGATCACGGGCGCAAGCCGCGGCATCGGCGCGGCGGCAGCGCGGGTTTTTGCGGCGGCGGGCGGCAATGTCGTTTTGGCGGCGCGCACGACCTCGGATATTGACGCGATCGCGGATGAGATTGGGCCGCAAGCCCGGGCCATCGCCTGTGATGTCAGCCGGTATGAAGATGTCGAACACGCGGTCACGCTTTGCCAGAGTGCCTTTGGCGGGCTGGATGTGCTGATTGGCAATGCGGGCGTGATTGAGCCCATCGGCCATCTGGATGCGCTGTCTCCCGAGGACTGGGGGCGTGTCATCGATATCAACCTTAAGGGTGTGTTTTACGGCATGCGCGCGGCGATCCCTTTGATGAAGAACGCGGGCGGCGGCACCATCATCACAACCAGCTCCGGGGCGGCGGTCAGCGCTTTGGAAGGCTGGAGCCACTATTGCAGCTCCAAGGCCGGGGCGGCGATGCTGACACGCTGCGCGGATCAGGAAAATCGCGCTGCAGGGCTCAGAGTGTTGGGGCTTTCGCCGGGCACCGTCGCCACCGAAATGCAGCGGGAGATCAAGGCCAGCGGGATCAATCGCGTGTCCGAGCTGGACTGGTCCGATCATATCCCGGCCGACTGGCCCGCGCGGGCGCTTTTGTGGATGTGCAGCGCAGATGCCGATGAGTTCCTTGGGCAAGATATCAGCCTGCGCGTGGAAGACATCCGTCGTCGGATAGGCCTCATATGATCCGACTGGAAAAGGATGGCGGGCTGTGGTTCGCCACGATTGATCGCACCGACAAGGCCAATTCTCTCACCGAGCCCATGCTGACAGAGCTCGCTGAGATCGCCGAGGCCGCGCAAGAGGCGCGCGTTCTGGTTTTGACCGGGGCAGGATCGGTGTTTTCCGCTGGCGCCGATCTTGAGGCTGCGCGCGCGGGGCTTGCGCTCAGCCCGGTATGGGAGCGTCTCTCGGGTGCGATAGCGGCGCTGCCGGGTTTGTCGATTGCAGCGCTGAATGGCACTGTGGCCGGGGGCGCCATGGGCATGGTGCTGGCCTGCGACATGCGGATTGCTGTGCCCACTGCCAAGGCGTTTTACCCTGTTATGAAGCTTGGGTTTTTGCCGCAACCCTCTGACCCGCCGCGGCTGGCGCAGCTGGTGGGGCCGTCGCGGGCCAAGATGATCTTTGTCGGGGGCGCAAAGATCGATGCGGCCACCGCCCTGTCTTGGGGGCTCTTTGATCAACTGACAGAGCCGGACAGCTTGATGGATGAGGTTCGCGCACTGTCCGCTGATATCCTCAACGCCAAGCAAGATCACGCGACGACGATCAAGCGTATGTGTCCAAGCTAAACGCCCTTATCTGCTCGCGATAACCCGGGCCATGTCGAGCATGCGGCACGAAAAGCCCCACTCGTTGTCGTACCAGCCAAAGACACGCAACAGGCCGCCCACGGAAACATTGGTTTCTGGCCCGCACATCACGATGCTTTCCGGGCGCGCGCGCAAATCCGCGCTGACAAGCGGCTGCTCTGTCCAGCCGAAGACGTCAGAGGCCTCGGCAGACGCCTGCAAGAGCGCGTTCACATGCGTTTCCGAGACCGGTTTCTCGGTTTGCACCGTCAGATCAATGGCCGAGACGCTGGCCGTCGGCACACGGATCGCCCGCGCCTCAATGCGCCCTTTCAGCCGCGGCAGCACGAGACCGGTCTGATGCTGCGCGCTGGTCGTGGTGGGCACCATGGAAAGGGCGGCGGCGCGGCTGCGCTCTAGGGCGTCGCGGGGTTTGTCCACGGTGGGTTGGCTGCCTGTATAGCAATGCACTGTGGTCATTTGCCCGCTGACGATTCCGTATGCCTGATCCAGCACATTGGCCAGTGGGGCAAGGGCATTGGTGGTGCATGACGCGTTGGAGATGATGCGCTCAGACCCCAGATCGTCGTCATTCGCGCCCATGACCAGCGTGATGTCTGCCTCTGCCGAAGGGCCTGACACGAGCACCGCCGTGGCCCCCGCCAAAAGGCCGCGTTCTGCCACCGCGCGCGTGCCGCCCATCCCGGTGCATTCCATCACCAGATCGACGTCGGTCAAATCGAGGCGCGAGAGATCCGGTTCGGCATGAAACGGAATAGATTGATCATCCACCATGAGGGTGCCGGGCTCCGTGCGCACAGAGCCGGGCCATCTGCCGAAGACGCTGTCATATTCAAAAAGATAGGCGCAGGTCCTAAGCGGCTCGATGTCATTGATCAGAACGATCTCAAACTCAGAACCACGGCGCGCCAGAATACGCAAAAGCGTGCGGCCAATGCGGCCAAACCCGTTGATGGCAATGCGGATGGGGCGTTGGGACATGGGAACACCGTCACATTTAAAGTGTTTCGACGTGACCTTGAGACATAAACGAAAGTCGAAACGCTTTAGGTCAGCAATGCTGCCTTTTTGCACGGCGAGGATGCGAGATCCAGACCCGGTAACAAAATTTGATCAAATTGTCAGGGTCGGCATGACACTGGTCGGAGGTCGCGTGGTCTGTCGCTAACGAAACGCTCAGCCGCTCTTTTTCTTGAGGGCCGCAGCGGATTGATCCCGGACGCCCTTGAGCTCTTTCATCGCCTCATCGAGCTCATCGCGTTGCTTGGCCAGGGCCGCAAGCTGCATGTCTGCTTGTTCGATCCAGATCTCCAACTGGGTCTGGGTGCCCTCTTCTTCGTAAATCAGCAACCACTGGCGAATTTGCTCTAGCGCAAATCCCCACTTTCGCCCGCGCAGGATCAGCGTCATACGGGCCACCTCTCTGGGTCCGTAAAAACGCGAGCGCCCTTCGCGCATGGGATTGAGCAATTCAATGTACTCGTAATAGCGAAGCGTTCGCGGCGTCACATCGAATTTCGCGCACATATCTTTGAAAGAAATTTGCGGCTCTGTCATACGTCCTCCCGCGTTCGATACTACTGCGTGCACCGCATTCGAGCAACTGTCGCTATTGCTCAGAGCGAAGCTTCGCGTTCATATGGGTGTGAACAGCCCTCAAGAGATCCTCGCATCGCCCACCATGACCGAAAACACCGAAGACACCGACGAAAATCACCACGCCGAACAGCTGCGCGCCACACAGCAATTCATCGCATCTCTGCCCCATTCTAAAGCCCTAGGGATGCGGGTCATCTCGGCAGGCGCAGGCACGGCTGAATTGGCCATGGAATATGATCCGCGTTTCGTCGGTGACCCAGAGAGCGGTGTGATCCATGGGGGGGCCGTTTCTGCGCTGATGGACACGTGTTGTGGCGCGGCGGCCATGGCGCACCCGGATGTCAAAGGGGTTACCGCGACGATTGACCTGCGCATTGACTACATGCGTCCTGCCACGCCAGGACAGTCCATCCGAGCCCAGGCGACATGCTATCACGTCACGCGGAATGTGGCGTTCCTGCGCGCACGGGCGATTGACGACGATGAAGAGCGGCCCGTTGCCTCGGCCACCGGCACCTTTACCACGGGAACGGGCGCATGACGCGGGCCAAGCCGGAGCCCGTGCAGGTGGTGAAACAACGCCGCGACGCCGCGCTTACGAGCCTGGTGCAGGGCGTGCCCTATATCCGGTTTCTTGGCATCGAGTTCGACCGGCGCGGCGATGAGCTGACAGGTGTGTTGCCCTATGCCGAGCACCTGATCGGTAACCCGGGACTGCCCGCGCTGCATGGCGGGGCGACGGCGGCGTTTTTGGAAGTGACCGCGATCATCGGGCTCAGTTGGTCCATGCTGTGGGACGGGGTGGAGCGTGGCGAGCTTGATCTGGCGGCAATGCAGGCCGGTGACCTGCCTCGGCTGCCCAAGACCATTGGGTTCACGGTGGATTACCTCCGCTCTGGCCTGCCCCGCGACAGCTATGCAAGGGCACGGATCAACCGCTCTGGCCGACGCTATGCAAGCGTGCATGTCGAGGCCTGGCAGGACAATCGCGCGCGTCCTCATGCCCAGGCGACCGGGCATTTTCTGATGCCGCGCAAGGATGGCTGAGAGCGCAGCGACCCAGGCTGCTCCGGTGACCCATGCCCGCGTATTGCGCATCGCAGTACCGATTGTTCTATCCAACAGCACGGTGCCCCTTTTGGGCGTGGTCGATACCGCTGTAGTGGGTCAGATGGGGGCCGCGGCCCCGATTGGCGCGGTGGGCATCGGCGCGATCATCCTGTCTTCGCTCTACTGGCTTTTTGCGTTTCTGCGCATGGGCACGATCGGCCTTGCCAGCCAAGCGAAAGGCGCTGGCGACACCGCCGAGGAACACGCCATTCTGTCCCGCTGCCTGATGATCGGCCTTGCGGGTGGCGCGCTTTTGATCGTGGTTCAGCTGCCCCTCTTTGCCGCTGCCTTCTGGATGTCGCCCGCCAGCGCGGAGGTCGAAAGCCTCGCGCGAGATTACATGGCGATCCGGATCTGGAGCGCCCCTGCCCTCATCGCGCTTTACGGTGTCACTGGCTGGCTCATTGCGGAGGAACGCACCGGTGCCGTCCTGGCCCAGCAGCTTGTCATGAACGGGCTCAACATTGCGCTCAACATCTGGTTTGTGATCGGGCTCAATTGGGGGGTGACCGGCGTGGCGTGGGCCACGTTTATCGCCGAATGGGCGGGGCTTTTGTTCGGACTTTGGTTTTGCCGTGGTGTGTTCGCGGCCCCGCACTGGCGCGACAAGGTCAAGGTCTTTGCGCGCGCGCCGCTGATGCGAATGGCGTTGATCAATCGTGACATCATGCTGCGGTCCTTTCTCATTCAGGTGATCTTTGTCTCATTTCTGTTTTTCAGCGGCGATCTGGGGGATGTGACACTCGCCGCCAATCAGGTGCTCATGCAATTCGTCTTTGTCACGTCCTACGCGCTCGACGGCTTTGCCCACGCAGTGGAGACGCTTGTCGGCCAGGCGATAGGCCAGAAAGATCGCGCGCGTTTGCGCCAGGCAGCGATCCTGGGCTGCATTTGGGCCGTCCTCGTTGCCGTGGCGCTCAGCATTGCGTTTGCCGTGACAGGTGTGTCGATTATTGCGATCATGGCCACGTCGGAAGAGGTCCGGGCAGTGGCCGGGGCGTATCTGGTCTATGTCGCTCTGACCCCTGTCTGCGCGGTGTGGTCTTTTATGATCGACGGCATTTTTGTCGGTGCGACCCGCGCGCGAGACATGCGCGACACCATGGCGATCAGTGCGGTGATATACCTGATCTTAACCGGGTTGCTTTTGCCAAGCTTTGGCAATCACGGACTTTGGTTGGCGCTGGTCATCAGCTTTTTGGTGCGTGCGGTAACGCTTGGCATGCGCTATCCGGATTTGGAAAAAACCGCTGTTTCTTGATTTCTAAGCGCTACAGTTCTTCGCTGTTCAATTGCTCTGCCGCTGCGCGGCCAAGAAGGTATGACAGTTCCTCATACATCTGGTCAAACACGGCAAAGAGCGCGGCGTTCAAGGCGCGGCCCTCCTCGGTGCGCCAAAAGGCGGCGTAGGTTTCAAGATCGCCCTCGGGCAGCGTGCCATAGGCGGTGAGGAAATAGCCCTGGATCCAGCCGGTGCTTTCGGTGCGCACGCCGCTTTCCTGGGTCCAGACATCGCGCAGAATATCCTCTTCGCCCAGATCAATGGCACCGCCATCAGCGAGACCACGGTAGAGCATCAGGTTGGAATTCATGATGCCCATCACATTGAAATTCACCAGATCACTGTCGCTCATCATGGTGGTGATCTGGTCGACCAGAGGGTCATCATTCCCGGTCATATCCTCAAAGCGATCGCGGGCGGCTAGCTCTACTGCCTCGTCAAAGAACGCCTTGCGCGCGTCCAGCTCGGCGGTGATGATATCTTCCCCGAGCTGAGAGGCGAAAAACGCAACAAGCGGCTGCAGATCGACCTCGGCAAGCTCACGGGTGAGGCCCGTGGTCAACAAACGCTGCATGCGCTTTTCGTCGTAGATCTGTCCCACACGGATGCGCCAACCGGGTGTATCGGCATCCATCATCATGTCCCGGATCAGATTGGATCCGTATTGCACGCCCTCGGAGTGCAGAATTTCGACCGTGTCGGAAATACGGATTGCATCCATCAAAGCTTCAAACTGCGCAACCCGGTCGGCCAGTGCAAGCTGCACCGACAAAACCGTGGCGACACAAAACGCGCCGAGGTTTTTGACGACGGACGTCACGCCTTAGAGATCTTCTGACGGTTGAAGTTCGGCCATACGCACCGCCAGGGCCTCAAAGCGGTTGGCCATGATCTCAAACTGCACAGCGTTCATCAATTGATAGACCTCTTGCATTGTGGGGTGCTCCAGCGCGTCAGCATACGCGACCAGATCCGCATTTGAAACATCTCGATATGTGTATGCGGCATTGGCCAAACCGCCGTGTTTCATATCAGCCAGCATCGCCTCTTCATCCTGCTTGATCAAGGCTCGCAACATGGCTTCATCCACTGGCTGCTCGAGGGCGCCCGCATGGGACGCGGCCATCAGGAACCGCACCATGACCTCTTGCACCGCTCTGAGGCTTTGGCCCGAGGTGTCGACCGCAGCGATCAGGCGTTTGATCGTGGCCTCACGCGCGCTGTCAGAGCCCATGTCTTCAAGGATCTCAAGGCCCTGCAGACGTTTGGCTTCAGTGTTCTCATCGCCATGGGCCGCGTTCTCAACGGCCACCAGACGCTGCCCCAGGTCAGAGGCATAAAAGCGGGCAGCATGGCCCAAATGCTGCGAGGTTATGGTTTGGGTCAGGATATCGATGGCCATGGTCTGCATTTTGGAGGACTCAAACACCTCGCGGGAGATGTGCGTCCATTGTAGGCCAAAATCGGCTGCTTCCTGCCCCAAAAGCGCCGGCGCGTGCTCAGCCGAATAGGCGATGCTGTCGAGCGCCACATCAAACCCCGTCACTTCTAGGAAGGCCTCGACATTGGCCCTGTCCGACGCGCGCAACGGCAAGGTTGCGATGAGCAAGCAAATGAAACCAGAGATGAAAACTTTGCGCCAGCTTTGCATGATGGCCCTCTTCGCTCTTCCCGTTGACGACTGTTTAGAGGCTTGGGGGAAAACCACGCAATGACAAGTTTCCCCATACCGCCCGCGACATATCAGCGTGTGATGTTTTGATCGCGGCCGTCACAGTCGCAAAAGTCGTGCTGCCGGGCCTAGGTAAGACGCATGTGACGGATTTTTTGGACAGGTGTCGGTGGTCTGGATCGCGGCGGATTCCGGTGTTGGGTCAGGATCAGATGTCGGATCAGGCTCTTGTGCAGTATGTACGGGGCCAAGGGGTCAGGCCGATTGGGCGTTCAACACAGTTTGAGCCCAAAAGAATGACTTGCGAGCCCAGATGAATTTATCTAGGGACAACACGGCTTGGAGAGGTGCCGGAGTGGTCGAACGGGGCGGTCTCGAAAACCGTTGAACCTTCACGGGTTCCGAGGGTTCGAATCCCTCTCTCTCCGCCAAAGATATCGGACAGTCACTCCATGTTCACGGCGTGCAAAGATGCGCGTGATTTCTGGATCCTCTGCCTCCAGACAAGGATGCACGCGTCTGGCACCATCTTGTGACGCCTTGAAATTCATGACAGATCACCCCTTCAGGTTTTAAAGGCCGCGCACAAGTTAATTCAGGGGTCCAACCCCGCGATGTTGCGCAGCATCGCCTCGTTCAGCACTTCAACAGACCCGCGACCGGTTTGTAGAAGGCCCTCTTTCTTCCAACCAGAGAGGGCTTTTGACACCGCCTCCCGGGACGCGCCCACCAGATCGGCGAGTTCGGAATGCGACAGCTTGAGACGCGGGTTGCCCCCATCCGAACGCGAGGCCAGACGCAGCACTTTGCGCGCCAGTCTCTTGGGCAAGGGCAGAAGAATGTATTCGTTCAGCTGGTCGGTGATATGGCGCATGCGCTTGCCGACCAGACGCAGCAATTCAATCGTCAAGTGGGGGTTTTGCTCCAGCAGCTGATGCAGCTCAGAGTGGTCCAGCATCAGGAGTTGGCAGTCTTCCAAGGCGATTGCCGTTGCGGTCCTCGGGCCGGGATCCAGAAGAGAAATCTCTCCGAAAACCGCACCGGCAGACAAAACATCGAGGCCAAGCTTGCGCCCATCGTCGACGATGATGGAAAGCTCCAGGCGACCTTCGAGAATGAAGTAAAGTGCGTCGCCTTCATCAAATTCTGTGAAAAGCGTTTCCCTGGTCGCCAGAGTGATCGGCCTGACAGCATTTGTCAGCGCGCAGCGCAGCTCTTCGGAGACCGGGGTTTGCGATATGTTTTTATCAAACACCTCAACATGCCTTTGGGTTGGGCCGTGCGAAACCGTAACACACGCTTTTCAAACGCTCTACGGCGCAAATGGAAGATGCGGTTCTGCGGATATCTCTATTGTGTTCCAGTTCACAGACGCCCAAATCGAATCAAGTTAACCTTTTCTTACCAGTGGGAGATCAATGGGGCGAACCGCGCTTCGATCTCAGGGTCACAGAGTATCTTTTTGCTGCTGAAATCCACCTTTCATCAGCCAACGTCTTTGTAGTTCGGAGACATGTATCGCAGAGTGTTCAAGGTCCTCGTGTATTGTGGGCCGGCCGACTGCACGATGTTATGCACGTTTCCTATGTTTAAAGCCTTTTCCAACCACGTGGTCCCGGCGGACCGAAGTGTTTGTGCCCCATTGAGATCCCACTGGTTCCTGAAACAGTCCTGCCAGGAAATGGTGGCTCGTAGGTCGGCGTATAGCGATCTTGCGCATCATGGCGTCGACCGCCGTCCACTGGTCGCGGGCCGTCCCATATGGCATGCGCCCGCGAGGCCGCCAGATCGGAGTAGATCACCTGACCCGGGGTTGCCATAAGGCAGCGGCGTTACGCCTTGGTCATCCCAAAATGCGCGAGCGCGCGTTCGGCAATCAGAGGGCCGCCGGATTCCTGTACGAAATGACCGCCATCCGCGATCTCCAGAGGTTCGGGACATCCCCGGATCACCGTGCGCATGAAGTTCATGACGTCTGGGCCCAGCATCTTGTCCGTCATACCAGTGCCCATGAAGCTTTCGCCCTCCCAATCTTCCGACCAGAGTTTGGCAGCGCGCTGAGACGTGGCGACACCGGGGGCCTCCATGGTGGTGGCGACGAGTTTGGGGAATGTGCGCACGCCCGCCTTGTACCTTGCGTCTGGGAATGGGGCGCCATAGGCGGCGGCCTCGGCATCGTTGATGATGGGTTCGTTGTTTTGCATCACGGCCTCGACCGGCACATCCGGGTTGGAGACGATGAACGCCTTCCACTTGTCAAAAGCCGGGTTGTTGACCGGGCCCGCCATGAGGCCCGTGTTCATAATGATGAGACGCTTGAAGCGATTGGGCATTTCCATCGGCAGGGTCAAACCCAGCACGCCACCCCAATCCTGACAGACCAGCGTGATGTTTCTCAGATCAAGATGGCGCAGCAAGGCCAGAATGTAGTCGCGGTGGAAGTGGAATGTATAGACATCATCATCCACGGGCTTGTCCGAGCGGCCAAAACCCAGCCAGTCAGGAGCAATCACCCGGGTACCGGCCGCCGTGAAGACCGGGATCATTTTGCGATAGAGATAACACCAGCTTGGTTCGCCATGCAGGCAAAGAAGCACATCTTCTGCGTCTGGGTCGCCTTAATCAAGATAGTGGCCTCTGAGGCCTTCGTAACCGGGCAAACTGTCTACATAACGTGGTGCGAAGTCGAAATCGGGTAGGTTTTCGAACCGGTCATCAGGGGTGCGCAATGCTTTGATCATCTTGGGCCTGTCCAAGTTTTAGGTCGATTGCCCTTAACTTCGTAGGTCAGTTAACCAAATCAGCCAAGCGTCTATTCTGCGGCGATCCGGGCTGTAGGAAAGACCATTGATGACAAACGCTATATCTCAGCTTTCCGACGAGGAAGTGGTGATCCTCGACTGTGCATAGGATCTCTTGAAAGAGACTGGCAATGCCGGGCTGGACATGCGCAAGCTTGCGCACCGCGCAGACATGCGATTGAGCAATGTGCAGTCCTATTTCAAATCCCGCGATGACGTGCTCATGGCGATGGCCACGCGGTATTTTGCCGAATGTACCTCCCAGGTCCAATTGCTGACGGTGGATAATCCAAACTTAGCTCTGAGAGAGCGGGCCCGGGTCTTGATCCTGACAGGGTTGCACAACGGTGATGACGTGTCAGACATATACCGCATATTCCGAGAGCTTTGGGCGATTTCATCGCGCAATGACGCGATCCGCGATCTCATGGCTGACTACTATTGAACGTTCTCTACCCAGATTGCAGAATTCGTGTTGGGAGAGGCCGCGGAGGAAAACCGTTGCGACAGGCTGGCCAGCCTATTGATGCCCTTTTTGAAGGCTATTGCGTCACCGCAAACGCCGTGCCATTGCCGAAAGATGAGGTGGCGGACATGCTCACAGAAATCGTCATGTCCGCTGTAAGGCATCCGTAAGGGCCCTATCTTAAAGAAGGTCTCTGACCGTTTCCAAGAGCGTCGAATTTATAGTCCTTGGCCCTTGATCCAAACGGTTCTTGTGCCGCCGTTCACCGGGAAGGCGGACACCGTCCAGGCCACGCAACCGATCGATGAACCCGTCTGCATGGGCCTCCCAACCGTCTCCCGCGATCACAGACGGGGAAAGTGCGATCACCATTTCGCCGCCACGGGGCGGCCCGCCATCCTTGTTGTCGGCCTCAGCGGCCTCAAAACTAAACCGCTCACCCGTCAAACCGGCGGCCAGAAGCTCCACCATCAGGGCAATGGCGGAGCCTTTGTAGCCGCCGAAGGGCAACAGAACACCGCCGCCTGCGATTTTCGCCGGATCGGTCGTGGGATGTCCGTCTGCATCGAGCCCCGTGCCCGGGGGCACCTCCTTGCCGTCGCGTGCTGCGATTTGCACGTCGCCCATGGCCATGGCCGCCGTGGCCATATCATAACAGAGCGGCGTGGCACCTGGCCGTGGCCAGGCAAAGGAAATCGGATTGGTGCCAAAGAGCTTTTCCTGTGATCCGGCGGGTGCCACGGCGGGCATGTAAGCGGTGCAAGCAATGCCAACGAGGCCGCGATCTGCCAGATACTCTGTCTCGGGCCAAAGCGCGGCGAAGTGGTGAATGCCGGTCAAAGAGAGCGCCGCGGCCCCTGTCTCTGACGCAGCCTGCGCGAGGGCTGGCAGGCCAACCGCTTGCGCCAGCGGTGCAAAACACCCCCCGCCCTCCACGTGAATCACCGATGCCGTGCGGTGCGTAAGCTTTGGCTGGGCCTTGCCATCCACTTTGCCGCTGCGCAGGGCCTTGACGTAACCTGGCACGCGAAACAGGCCGTGAGAATGCGAACCGTCACGCTCTGCGCGCATCACGATATCAGCCAGCGCCTCGGCATTGGCAGCATCGCAGCCATTGGCCAGCATCACGTCGCGGGTAAGCGCATGGATCTCGTCAAGGGTCAGGTTCGTGGTGGTCATGAAAGGTCCCCGGTTTCTTTTCGCTTCGGCCACCCAACCTGAATTTCACGGTCTTGCCCAGCCGTTTGTTGCACGTACCCGGTGAGAGTGCTCTTTGGGCCTATGGCTGTTGCGACAACATTGATCCTGACGCTTCTTGGCGCATTGGCAGGTTTTTTGGCCGATCTCTTAGGCATGCCCCTGCCCTACATGCTGGGCCCGTTGCTGTGCGTCGGCGCGGTGGCGCTTGGGCTGCCACATATACTACCGACGGGCTATAGCTATCCCGCGCGCCTAAGGTTGATTTTCATCGCCGTGATCGGCCTGATCATCGGGGCGCAGGTGACGCCGGAGCTTTTCAATGACGCGCCACGTCTGGCCCTGAGCTTTGGCGCGCTCATCGTGTTTGTTGTCATCTGCCAGGCCTATAATTACTGGATCTTTCGCAAACTGGGCGGCTATGACAAGCCGACAGCGTTTTACGCGGGCTCGCCCGGGGGATTGTTTGAAAGCCTCGCTATGGGCGAAGAGGCCGGGGGCGATGTGGCGCGCCTCACATTGCAACAGTTTTTGCGCATCGTGATTGTGGTCACTCTTCTGCCCATTGGGCTCTCGCTCTATCTGGGTGCGCCGGTGGGCAGTGCGGCAGGGATGACTTTTTCCACCGGCGATGTGCCTTGGACAGATCTTCCCTTGATTGCGCTTGCCGGTCTCGTGGGCGCTTGGATCGGCCATCTTTTGCATCTGCCCGCAAAGCAGTTGACCGGCCCGATGCTGATGGCGGCGCTTCTGACCCTCAGCGGGGTGTTTGAGATCGATATGCCGGATTGGCTGATCAAGCTGGCGCAAATCATCGTGGGCACCGCCCTGGGCATGCGTTTTACGGGGTTGTCGCGGCAACTGGTGGTGCGCGGGGTGGGTCTTGCCTCAGTATCTGTGGGCGGCATGTTGATTGTATCAGCAGCATTCGCCTTTTGTCTTCAACCCGTTACCGGGCAGTCCTTTGACGTGCTTTTGATCAGTTTTGCACCCGGCGGCGTCACAGAGATGTCCCTGGTGGCCCTCAGCCTGCAGGCCAATCCAGCCTTTGTCACGCTGCATCATATCATGCGGATTTTGATCACGGTCGTCGGGCTTGTGATCTCGGCCCGCGCCTTCAAACGACCGCTTTGACAGCTCCACCCACCCGGTTTACTCCGTAAGAAACGCGGTGGGAGGATCCAGACATATGCGCATTTCAGACACGGCGGCCGTGATCACAGGCGGGGCGTCTGGCCTCGGTGAAGCCACGGCGCGTCACTTTCGCGAGATGGGCGTGCAGGTCACCATCTTCGACCGTGATAAAGACCGCGGAGCGCTTGTGGCCGATGAGATTGGAGCCGCTTTTGCACAGACGGATGTCACCGATGAGGCGTCCGTTGTTGCGGCGATGATGACGGCCCGAGAGGCCATGGGCCGCATCACCTGCGCGGTCAATTGCGCAGGCATTGCGACAGGCGCCAAAACGCTTGGCAAAGACGGGCCACATTCTTTGGCCGAGTTTCAGCGCACCATCGACATCAACCTGGTGGGCTCGTTCAACGTGGCGCGCCTCGCTGCAGCAGAGATCGCAAAATGCACGCCAAGCGAAGACGGCCTGCGCGGGGTCATCATCAATACAGCCTCGATCGCGGCCTTTGACGGCCAAAAAGGCCAAAGCGCCTATGCCGCCTCAAAGGGCGGGATTGTCGGGCTCAGCCTGCCCATGGCGCGGGACCTGGCCAGAGACGGTATCCGGGTGATGGCCATCGCGCCGGGGATTATTCTCACACCGATGCTGATGGGGCTGCCGCAAGAGGTGCAAGACAGCTTGGCCGAGAGCGTGACCTGCCCCAAACGGCTGGGACGGCCGGACGAATACGCGGCCCTTGCTCGCTTCATTATCGAAAACGATTATCTCAACGGTGAGGTGATCCGCATGGATGGCGCGCTACGCATGCAATGATCCTGTGAGGGGCGTTTTCACGCCCCGATGTCCTGCTTACGCCGCCGGATCTTTGGCCTCAAACTGGTCCGCCAACGCCTCTGCCCGGGCGGCAAGCTCTGCCATGGCATCCGTCACGGTGTCGGGCACCACAGCCACCTCAATGGTTTTCGGCTCCGGCTGTGGTACGTTGCGCAGTTGATCAAGCTCGGCCTCTTTTTCGACCATCTTATCTTCTGCTTCACGCAGCTTATCCTGCATGGCCGCCGTCTTATCGGCAAGCATCAAACCGGCCATCAAGAGCATCCGCGCCTCCGGAATGCGGCCGATCTGCGCGGTCAGCACAGAGGCCTCTTCATCCAGCATCTTTGCGGCAAATTTCAGATAATGCTCTTCGCCCTCCTGGCAGGACACCTCAAATGTGCGCCCACCAATTTCAACTTCGATCTCTGGCATCACAGCCCTCCCTCAGCTGGTTGCGACCCGCCAAGCGCGGCTTCGAGCGTTTCCAAAATGGCCTGTAGCTCGGCGCGGTCCAACGCTCTGTCAGCGCGCAGGCTGCTCAGCTCTGTCGTCATGCTGGAATTGATCAGATCCGTCTCACTGGAGCCTGCGGCCACCGCATCGCGCAGCGTTTGGTTTTCGTCGCGCGTCGCCTGACTGATCTGCCGCACCTCTGCGACGGTTGCGCCAAACTGTTCGAGCACATCCGGAAAGCCAGCATCGGCCGCTTGTGATGCCTGCGCTTGCGCGTCAGCCAGGTCCGCTTCCAGCGCTGCGATCTTGTCATTGAGCGCTTTGTTGCGCTCCTCAAGCTGCTGGGCAGTTATGCGCTCATCATCCAATGCCTGCTGGAGCGTTTCGACCTCATCCGCATCCACCTGTGTGTTTGCCTGCAGATCCAGGCCCTGGCTGATACGGTCCAAAGCCGTTGCAATACGTCCCTGAAGCTCCTCGATTTGGCCCATCTTCTCGCCTTTCTCGTCTCACCTGTCGATTATGACACAGCGTCATGCGAATCGCTGCCTCAACCTTTGCGTCCAAGTCTACATAATCGCAGGGAAAAAGGCTCCCCCCCTATTTTGACGCAATGAGTGTGCTTGCACTTTGACGCCGGGCTGTTATGCAGAAATTTGACCGGTCCCTTGCTGAAAGTTCCTGCCCCGTGGATATCACCGCCCTTCGCTCCGCTCACCCCGACCATTGGAAGAACGCCGCCGCCATTCGGGCCTTGGCCCTCGATGCTGTGCACGCGGCAAACTCAGGTCATTCCGGTATGCCAATGGGCATGGCCGACGTGGCCACCGTGCTTTTTGAAAAGCACCTGAAATTTGACGCCTCCGCTCCCGATTGGCCCGACAGAGACCGGTTTATTTTGTCGGCAGGCCACGGATCCATGCTGCTCTACGCGCTGCTGCATCTCACCGGATATGAGGGTATGGGCATCGAAGAGATCCGCAATTTCCGTCAGTGGAAATCGCCGACGGCGGGACATCCGGAAAACTTCTTGCACCCGGCGATTGAGACCACCACGGGGCCCCTTGGTCAGGGCATCGCAAACTCGGTGGGGTTTGCCATGGCCGAAGAGATCCTGCGCGCCAGATACAGCCGCAAACTGGTCGATCACCGCACCTATGTGATTGCGGGCGACGGGTGCCTGATGGAGGGCGTGAGCCAGGAGGCGATCACGCTGGCCGGGCGTCACAAACTGGGCAAGCTCATCGTGCTGTGGGACAACAACAATATCACGATCGACGGCACGGTAGAATTGGCCGATGCCACGGATCAAGTGCGCCGTTTTCGCTCTGCCGGCTGGCAGGTGATCGAAGTTGACGGGCACAATCCCGAAGAGATCGACGCGGCTCTCACCCTCGCCCAGTCGGGCGCGCGCCCCAAGATGATCGCGTGCAAGACCCATATCGCGCTTGGCCACGCGGCCCAGGACACATCCAAAGGCCACGGCGCGCTGACAGATCCTGACCAGTTGGCGGCGGCAAAGGAGGCTTATGGCTGGCCCGGAGGACCGTTTGAGATACCCGCCGATGTAAAATCCGCCTGGGAGGCGTTTGGCGCCCGTGGCGCCGCTGCGCATGCTGAATGGGCAGAGCGCCTGGCGCAGACGAGTGAGCGTCGGCAGGCCGAATTTGCCCGTGTGAACGCTGGCGACCCGCCCAAGCGCCTGTCGGCTGTGATCCGTCAATTGAAAAAAGCGATCGCGGAAGATGCCCCAAAGGTGGCCACCCGCAAATCAAGCGAGATGGTGCTGGATGCGGTGAACCCGATCATGCCGGAAACGGTGGGCGGATCGGCGGATCTGTCGGGCTCCAACAACACGCGGTCCAAGGATATGAGCGTCTTTGACACCGGCAACCGCAAAGGCCGCTACATCCATTGGGGCGTGCGCGAACATGGGATGGCGGCCGCCATGAACGGTATCGCGCTCCATGGTGGGCTCAGGCCCTATGGCGGCACATTTATGTGCTTTACGGACTATGCCCGTCCTGCGATGCGCCTCGCAGCTTTGATGAAGGTTCCCACCGTGTTTGTCATGACCCATGACAGTATCGGGCTGGGCGAAGATGGCCCGACCCACCAACCGGTGGAGCATCTTGCGATCTCCCGCGCCACACCCAACACCATGGTGTTTCGCCCCTGTGACACGGTCGAAACCGCTGAGGCCTGGGAACTGGCGCTGAGCTCGAAAACGACGCCCTCGGTCTTGTCCCTCACCCGGCAAGGCCTGCCAACGCTGCGGACCGAGATGAAAAACGCCAACCTCTCGTCCAAGGGGGCCTATGTTTTGGCCGACGCCGAGGGCGCCCTCCAGGCGGTTTTGCTTGCCACCGGATCGGAGGTGAGCATGGCCATGGCCGCCCGGGACGCACTGCAAGCCGATGGAATTGGCACGCGCGTGGTCTCCATGCCCTGCTGGGAGCTTTTTGAGGCCCAAGACGAGGCCTATCGCCGCCGCGTGCTTGGGCGCGGCAACAAGGTGCGCGTGGCTGTTGAGGCTGGTATGCGGCACGGTTGGGATCGCTGGCTGATGGGCGATGGCGGCAAAGCCGAAAAGGCGGGTTTCGTGGGCATGTCCGGGTTTGGCGCCTCTGCGCCGGCTGAGGTTCTATTTGAAAAGTTTGGCATCACGGCCGAGGCTGTAGTGCAAAAAGTAAAAGATCTGCTCTAATCCGCGCCTCGGGATATGGGTATTTGGAAAAAGAAAGAAAGCGCATGGACCGCGGCTTCTTTCTTTTCACAAATACCCAAATCCTGATTTCAGGTTCACCGAAGTGGGTTGAGCTGCGCGATGCGCGTCCAAACAGGTGTGATGACCCGCGTGGCCAAGGGGATCAAAAGCACGCCGACGGCCAGCCCCAAGATCCCATCAAGCAACGCCGTGACAGCCCATTTGACAAAGCCTGCCCCGCTTTCAAGCCCGGACGCAATGCCGGCTGCCAGATGCTTGATCGCGTCGTAGATGACCGGATAGCCCATTTCCGACATCGCGTGCAGAATGATGGATCCCCCGACCCAAAGCATCGCGGCCGTGCCCACCACCATCAAAAGCCACATGAACTTTGGCATCAAGCGCACGATCCCGCGCCCAATGGCGCGGATCGGTGAGATCGGACCATTTTTCGCCATGTAGAGCCCCACATCATCCGCTTTCACGATGATCGCGACCGAGCCGTAAACGACAACAGTGATGCCAATGGCCACAAAGGCCAGGGTTCCGGCCTCCATCCAAAAGTTGCTTTCGGGAATGGCGGCAAGGGCGATCGTCATGATCTCGGCGGATAAAATAAAATCCGTCTTGATGGCGCCTGAGACGCGCTCTTCCTCCAGATGCGCGGGGTCTTTGGGTTTGGGCGACACGTGATCATCTTTGTGATGGTGACCATATCCAAGGGCGTGCACGACCTTTTCAGCACCCTCAAAGCACAGATACGCCCCGCCCAGCATCAAAAGCGGTGGGATCATCCATGGCGCGAAATTCGCAAGGGCCAAACCGACAGGCAGCAAGAACACCAATTTGTTGATGAAGGAGCCGCGCGCGATGCGCCAGACAATGGGCAATTCCCGGGCAGGCTCGAACCCTTTGACGTATTTGGGCGTGACGGCGGCGTCATCGATCACGGCCCCTGCGGCCTTCGTCCCTGCCTTGACCGCCTGCCCCGCGACATCATCGAGCGACGCGGCTGCAACCTTCACCAAGCCCGCAACATCATCCAAAAGCGCCAAAAGACCGCTCATTCTCCTTGCTCCTCCAAGATCGCAGCCATGCGCGCCCTTTGATCCGCTTCCCAATCGCCGCGGCGTTCGCGGACCCGGGAAATGTACTCTTCATTTTCGTGGACCGGCAAGCTTGGATCATAGAGCTGGGCCATCTCAATCATCGCTTCCTGATCGCCTTCGTGAAACGCATCGATCATGGCTTGGGCTTTCTTGCGTGGGATCCCGCGCGCCTCAAAGGCGGAGCGGCTCATGCGCAGCGTGCTGTCATAGGTTTCCCGGATGATATCGCGGCAGCCAAGGCCCCAGAGGTGATACACATGATCGCGATCGAGCGCACGGGCGATCACATGCACATTGGGATGCGCGCGGACGACATGCGAGACGATCTTGTTGATGCCGTCATAGTCATCGATGGCCACCACCAGCATATGCGCGTTGTCAATTCCGGCCGCGTGCAGCAAGTCTGGCCGGGTGGCATCGCCATAATAGTGTTTCGTGCCAAAGCGTTCCATAATCTCAAGCCGCTGAGCGCTATAATCGATCACCGAGCTTTTCATCCCGCCCGCCTGCAGAATGCGATGGACCAGGCCACCCACGCGCCCACCACCTGCGATGATCACTTGCGTTTCTTCCGGCATGGTGTCGGGGTCGCGGTCTTGCGTATCAGAATAGCGCGGCGCGATCACGCGGTCGTAGAGAATGAACAATCCAGGGGTCAGAAGCATCGACAAAGCGACGACCAAAAGCAGCTTTTGAGACAGCTCTTGCGGTATCACGCCATTGGCAACGCTGAAGGACAACAGGACAAAGCCAAACTCGCCCGCCTGGGCCAAACTGAGCGCGGCCAACCATTTGTCCGCGCCGCGGATGCGAAACACCGTGGCGAGCGCCAGCATCACGAAAGCTTTGATTGCGATCAGCCCGACAGTCAGGCCGACAATCACAAAGAGGTTTTCGAAGAGCAGCCTGAAATTGATCGAGGCGCCCACCGTGATGAAAAAGAGCCCCAGAAGCAGCCCCTTAAGCGGGTCGATATCGCTTTCCAGCTCGTGCCGATAGGCGGAGTTCGCCAGCACAACGCCCGCGAGAAAGGTTCCAAGCGCCGGAGACAGGCCGACCAATGACATCAAAAGCGCGATCCCAATCACCATCATCAACGCGGTGGCCGTAAAGAGCTCGCGCAGCCCGGCGGAGGCAATGAAGCGAAAGATGGGGCCTGTGAGGTAAGAGCCCCCCAACACCACGGCGGCAATGGCGCCCAGATTGACCAGCGCCGTTTGCCATCCCGCGAGCCCGGCCACGAGGCTCATCGACGCGCCGTGGCTGTCCCCGTGCCCATCTGCGTGGCTATCCCCGTGCCCGTCATCTTGGTGGCCACTCTGAGCCGCGCCATGCTCCGCAGCGCTGCTGGCAGCGTCCAGCAATTCAGGCATCGCCAGCAGCGGCAACAGCGCCAGCATGGGGATCACGGCGATGTCTTGTGCCAACAGGACGGCAAAGGAGGATTGCCCGCCATCCGAGCGCATCAGCCCTTTTTCACTCAGCGATTGCAGAACAATCGCGGTTGAGGAAAGCGCGAGCACCAAACCGACCGCAAGGGAGACCGTCCAATCCAGCCCAAGTACAATCCCCGCCCCCATCACCAGCGCGGCGGTCAACCCCACCTGCCCGCCGCCCAGGCCTAAAAGCCGCGCGCGCATCGACCAAAGTGCCTTTGGCTCCAATTCCAAGCCCACGAGGAACAGCATCATCACGACGCCAAACTCGGCAAAGTGCTGAATGGCGACCACATCCACCCGCAAAATTGCAAGGAGCGGGCTGATCGCGATCCCAGCGATCAGGTAGCCAAGCACAGAGCCCAGGCCGAGACGCGTGGCAATGGGAACAGAAATGACCCCTGCAACGAGAAAAACAAACGCCAGCAAAAGTACATCTGTCATTCGCGACCCCTTGTGACCTGAGGTTTTAGCTCTAACTCGGATCCTCGCGGGATCAAGGTCAAAGCAACAGTGAACGGGCTTGAGGCGCTTTGTCTACGCACTGGGTAGGGTTTGCGATAACGGTTACCGCTACCATCCTGATTTGACTTTCCGCACCGCCATGACGGGTCTAAAAGGCGCGCAAGCTTTGTATTTATTGGAGTAACGCGCCATGACAATTAATGTCGGCATCAACGGCTTCGGCCGCATCGGTCGGGCCACTTTGGCTCATATCGCCACAAGCACACGCAATGACATCAAGGTTGTCAAAGTGAACGCGACCGGCCCTCTAGAGACCGCCGCGCATTTGATCAAGTACGATTCCGTGCACGGCCGCTTTCCCAATGAGATCACCTTGAGCGACGACACCATGGATCTGGGCCGCGGTCCGATGGAGATGTATTCCACCTACGACATGTCAGAGCTGGATTGGTCTGGCGTCGATGTGGTGCTGGAATGCACCGGCAAATTCAACGACGGCGAGAAAGCCAAAGCCCACCTTGCCCAGGGCGCGGGCAAGGTTCTGCTGTCGGCCCCGGGCAAGAACGTGGATCGCACAGTGGTCTACGGCGTCAACCACGAGGATCTGAAGGCCGGTGAGACAATGATCTCAAACGGATCGTGCACCACGAACTGCCTCGCTCCTGTGGCCAAGGTTTTGCACGAAGGGATCGGCATCGAAAGCGGGATCATGACCACCATCCACGCCTACACGGGCGATCAGCCGACGCTCGACCGTCGTCACAAAGATCTCTATCGCGCGCGGGCCGCGGCGATGTCGATGATCCCGACCTCGACGGGAGCTGCGAAAGCGCTGGGAGAAGTGCTGCCCGATCTGAAAGGTAAGCTTGACGGATCGGCCATCCGTGTGCCGACACCGAATGTGTCTGCCGTTGACCTGACCTTCGTTGCCAAGAAAGACGTGACGGCAGCGGACGTGAACGAGGTTGTCGCCGAAGCAGCGGCAGGCAAGCTACACGGCGTTTTGGGCTATGATCCGGAGCCGAAAGTCAGCGTTGATTTCAACCACACCGAAGAAAGCTCAATTTTTGCACCGGAACAGACACGCGTGACGGGCGGAAGGCTGGTGCGGATATTGGCGTGGTACGACAACGAATGGGGCTTTTCCTGCCGGATGGCAGATGTGGCTGTGGCGATGGGCCGGATCGGCTAATTGTATTTTAACAGACGAAAAAACCCCGCTCAGATCGAGCGGGGTTTTCTTTTTCGAAGAGCTGATCGCGTTTAATCTTCAATGTCTGCCGCTTCTTCAGCCTCGACGCGGGCACGGTCAGCCGCACCTTTTGCATCCAAATCGCGATCCACCAATTCGATAATCGCCATCGGTGCCATATCGCCGTAGCGGAAGCCTGCTTTCAGCACGCGGGTGTAGCCGCCAGAGCGCTCAGCATAGCGCGGGCCAAGAACGTCGAAGAGCTTTGCGACGTGCATGTCCTGCTTGAGCTGCGAGGCCGCCTGACGGCGCGCATGCATGTCGCCGCGCTTGCCAAGCGTGATCAGTTTTTCGACGACGCGCTTGAGCTCTTTGGCTTTGGGCAGCGTGGTCTTGATCTGTTCGTGTTCAATGAGAGAGCCGGCCATGTTGGCCCACAGCGCCTTGCGGTGCTCATGGGTGCGGTTCAGGCGGCGGTAGCCTCTTGCGTGACGCATTTTATGTCTCCTTACGGTTTATACTTTGTCCGATTGGCGATGCGTGTCACCAACTCTCCTTGGGGCGGAAGTGCCCAAGGTGATTTCACTATGAAATCACCGTTGGCCATCAGGTGATCGCGGGTGCGATCACCGTCAGGCTGGTTGTTAGAATTGATCTTCGAATTTCTTGGCAAGATCCTCGATGTTGTCGGGCGGCCAGTCTTCGACATCCATGCCAAGGTGCAGACCCATGCCAGACAGCACTTCCTTGATTTCATTCAAGGATTTCCGGCCGAAGTTTGGCGTGCGCAGCATCTCTGCCTCGGTTTTCTGTATTAAATCACCGATATATACGATGTTGTCATTCTTCAGACAGTTTGCAGAGCGCACCGAGAGTTCGAGCTCGTCCACTTTCTTCAGAAGAAGCGGGTTGAACTCCAGACCATCGTCTTCGTCCTGACGGCCAGCCGCTTCGGGCTCTTCGAAGTTCACGAAGATGCTGAGCTGGTCCTGCAGAATGCGCGCGGCGAAGGCCACGGCGTCATCCGGCGTGATGGAGCCATCGGTTTCGATCTTCATGGTCAGCTTGTCATAGTCCAGAACCTGACCTTCACGGGTGGGCTGAACGTCATAGGACACGCGCGTCACCGGTGAGTAGATCGCATCGACCGGAATGAGGCCGATCGGCGCATCTTCCGGCTTGTTCTTGTCCGCAGCGACGTAGCCTTTGCCTGTGTTCACGGTGAGTTCCATGAACAGATCCGCGCCATCGTCAAGGTGACAGACGACATGCTCCTTGTTGAGGATCTCAATGCCAGCGCTGTCAGAGATATCGGCCGCCGTAACAACCGACGGACCCTTTGCGGAGATCGACAGGCGCTTGGGCCCTTCAACTTCCATGCGCAGGGCGACGCCCTTGAGGTTCAAAACGATGTCGGTGACGTCTTCACGCACACCAGCAACGGAAGAGAATTCGTGCAAAACGTTATCAATCTGCACGGAGGTGATCGCCCCACCCTGCAGCGACGACAGCAAAACGCGGCGCAGGGCATTGCCCATGGTCAGACCAAAGCCGCGCTCCAGCGGTTCGGCGACCAGCGTCGCTTGACGCAGCGGGTCATTGCCCGGTTTGACGTCCAGCTGTGTCGGTTTGATAAGTTCGGCCCAGTTCTTGTGGATCATGCTGCCCTCCATTCTTGTTCTCTGCCCCATGTCCAAAGGCTGTGAGAACGCCCGAGGTTAAAATGCGGAATGGGGGCGTGCGGATACACGCGCCCCCTAAAAGCTTGTCTCAAACGCGGCGACGCTTTGGCGGGCGGCAGCCGTTATGCGCAATCGGCGTGACATCGCGAATGGCCGTGATGTTGAACCCCACCGCCGCGCGCGCACGCAGCGCGCTTTCACGACCAGCGCCTGGGCCCTGAAC
>CAKZYL010000192.1 GCA_937884705.1 uncultured Roseovarius sp.
GTGAGGAAAAACTGCAAAACGGCACCGGGTTCGGCCACGGCCATCCAGCCGTGCCAACGCTGTTGAGCGCCAATCAGGGGCACAATCGCTGTCACAATCGACAAAACGAATGCCAGGATCAGCGCAAAATGGCCCAATTCAGCAATCATGACCTTATTATATGAGCGTGAAAGCAGCGCAGCCAATGACATTCGGTCGCGGCTGCGTGGGTTATTGCAATGCGCGCACGCCAGTCAAACGGCTGATTGAACATAGGTTAAGCCCGACGCGCTGAAAGCGTGATAGCGCCGCCCAAGTGCTTGGCATGCGCCTCAAGGGCGAACCGATCTGTCATCCCGGCGATGTAATCACTGACAATCCGGGCCAGCGCTTCATCTGTTTTGGCGGCCGCCACATCTGTCTGCCAGCGTCGCGGCAGGTTTTGCGGCGCGGACATGTAAAATGGAAAAAGATCCTTGACCACACGGGTCACGTTTTGGCGCATCTCTATGACCGAGGGCGCGCGGTACATCCGCTCAAAGAGAAAGCCGCGGATCTTTTGTAGACTGGCCCACATGTCGGGCGAAAAGCGGATCACGGCATAGCCCAGCTCACGCACGCTCTGGGCAGAGCTGGGCGCAGCTTTGGCCAGCCCCGCCTGCGATGTCTCAATGACGTTCGACACCATTACCCCGAACACGCGCCTGAGCGCCTCATGCCGGCGCCGATAGGCATCCAGGCCAGGATAGGCGGCATCAACTTCAGCGTAGCATGCCTGAACCACGGGCAATTGTTCCATGTCAGATTCGGCGAATAGCCCTGCCCGTAACCCATCGTGCAGGTCATGATTGTTGTAGGCAATGTCATCGGCCAAGGCGGCCACCTGCGCCTCGGCGCTGGCATGGGTGTGCAGCTCCAGATCATGACGGGCATTGTATTCCGCCAGAGCCCAGGGCAAATCGCCCATCACCGGACCATTGTGTTTGGCAAGCCCCTCCAGCGTGTCCCAGGTCAGGTTCAACCCGTCAAAATCGGCGTAGTGACGCTCCAGATTGGTGACAATCCGCAGAGACTGCGCGTTGTGATCAAAGCCACCATAGGGGATCATTTGATCATTTAAGACGTCCTCACCCGCATGACCAAAGGGCGTATGACCCAGATCATGGGCCAGCGCCACCGCTTCCGTCAGCTCTTGGTTGAGCCCCAGCACCCCCGCGATCGTGCGCGCCACTTGCGCCACCTCGATGGAATGGGTGAGACGCGTGCGAAAGTAATCGCCCTCGTGCTCGACAAAAACCTGGGTCTTGTGCTTGAGCCGCCGAAACGCGCTGGCATGGATGATCCGGTCACGATCCCGCTGGAAACAGGACCGGAACGTGCTTTCGGTTTCCCCATAGAGGCGGGGCCGCGCGCTCTTCGGATCCAAGGCATAGGCCTTTTGCATCCTGTAAATCCTTGTGACCTTGTCCCGCCGTCAATATATTACCCAAACACGTTGATTGAAACACGAAGGTTTACGATGGATCTTCCCCCGAAAGTCACCGAACGCGCATTTGCCCGGCTGGCCGAGATCGGCGCATGGAGCGAAGGCGTCGCCTTGCGCGTGGCGGTGGAGGGCGGCGGATGTTCGGGCTTTCAGTATGAGATCACGCTGGACGCACCGGCCGATGACGATCTGATCCTGGAAGGCGAAGGGGAAAAGGTGGTTGTGGATTCCGTCTCGTTGCCATTCCTCAGCGGCGCGACCATCGATTTCAGCGAAGAACTGATCGGCGCGCGCTTCACGATTGAAAACCCCAACGCCTCAAGCTCCTGCGGCTGCGGCGTGTCATTCTCAATGTAATCAAAGGATTGCGAGCGAATTCTCACTCGGCGGGCACAACCCGTCTGGAGTGTTGTTCACTGCGCGCCTGATCCCAGACGAGCCACGATCCGGCCAGAATGATGATCGCTGCACCAAGATAGACGCCCGACCCAGGGATCTCTCCGAACAGGGCATACCCGATCATGACCATCCAAACGAATTGCAGGTTCATCAGCGGTGTAACCACGTAGGCTGGCAGCAGGCGCAAAGAGGCGACCAACACCCACCGCGCCCCGAAAAGCACGATCGCATAAATGATCACCCAGACCACATCGGTCAGCGCCATGGGTTGAAATACAAAGGGCAGCGCGGCCCCCATAACCACCATGAGCGCGAGATTGGGGTAGAACACCTGCGCCAGGATATTGCTGTCGCGCACCCCGATGTATCGCGAGGCGACCATGGAAATGGTGCCCAGGATCACCGCCGCTAAGGCCAAATAGTGCCCCAAAGAAATTGAGCTCACCCCGCCCGGGAAAAGGCAGAGCACGCCGACCGTGCCAAAGGCCAAGGCCGCCCAAACCTGCGGGCGCACTGCTTCCCCAAGGAACGGACCAGACAAAAGCGCCGCTAAGAGCGGGATCATGGCAATGAATAGGAAGACCTCAGCAAAGGGCAAAAGCGCAAAGGCATAAAAGAAAGCGCCGGTCGCCGCGAGGGTCGAGACGACGCGAATGCCCATGGCCTTGGGACATGTCGTTCGCATGCCGCGCCACCGACCGTTTCGACGGTTCGCCATGACGCTGAGGCACGCAACGATGCCGCCCGACAGCGCATAAAGCTGTGGCGCGGCATAGCTTTCGGCAAAGAGCTTGGTGATCGCATCGGCAGACGAAATGAGCAGCGTGTAGAGCGCCGTTAGCCCCATACCGGCAACCCCCAACATGCGCCAGGGCTGTGATCCAATCGAACCGATCATGACGCGCCTCCCATCAGCCCCACGCCCGCGGGCCCACCAACCCGCGCGAATCCATGGAAGAAAGATTTGAAATCAACGGCTTGCTCTGCGGCATTGAGAAACCCCAGCGCATCCTCGGACATCGCCTCGCCCACGCCGCTGCGCATCGAGGACCAATCATTGCTGCGCGCAGAACCCATCTTAAAGAGCGAATGCGACAGCTCCCGCAACGGCCCGGCCGCAGGCTGAGGGGCTTCAAACCGGACAGTCCCTTCCGGCATCTCAAGCCCGAACCCTCCCTGGTCAGAGACTTCCATGAACCAGTTTAGCATCAGCCAGGGGTGGTAATCATCATGGCCAACAGGCCCATCCGCAGCTGTCACAGAAAAGCGGTTCAACTGCTCCAGCAGCCAGCTTTCCCAAACAACTGGGGCCGTCTCCCCCGCAAAGCGCAGGGCAATGCAAATCTCTGACAGCAGATCGATGTTAAGTTCCAAAAACGCAAGGGTGCCTGCATGGCGCAGGCTGCGAATGGTCTTGTCCCCAACGCCAGGGTCGCGACGTCCGTATTCTGAAAGATAAAACAGGATGTGCGTCAGCTCATAGGCGGCCTTTTTGTTGGGTAGGGCGAACGTTTCTGACCGCTCTGTGAACGCCCTTAGGCGATCATCCAGACCGGGCGATGAGATCGGTTCAACACCGCGGCGTCGGCACAAACGCCGGCCCTCTGCTCTTTGCAAATCCGAAAGCTCGGCATCGACCAGCCCTTCCTGGGCCACCCAATGTGCGATGCGTTCCGCCTTGCCCTCACCCAGCCCGAGATCCTCTAGATCAAGGGCCAGCGACAGAAAAAATCTGTAATATTGCGGAAAGAACGTAATGCGCGCTTCAATGTCATCGTACAAGTCTTTGTAAACCAAAAGATCCTGTTCGGTGACCTGCAATCCTGACGTTTCAAAAACGTTCAGGACTTCCGCAGTTTCTTTCAGCCAGAATACGTCATCCGAGCCGCGCCGCATCTCGGCAAAGCGTTGCATGATCGCATTTTGACGCGCCGGTTTGCTGCGTTGGCGGAACGGTGTCTCCAATTGGACAAGCACACCCATTTTTTGGCCTCCTGCCACGATGTTCGGGATTTCACGGTTCCGCCAAGACATGCGCTTACATGCTCGATGTGAACATGTGGCAGCCATCGCCCGCTGTCTTTTCAACAGAGGTGGACGGTGACATAGACGACGTAAACGCGTGCACCGCATCGCCTTCGGTGGCCGACGATGCCGTCACTGGCCCCATGGACGACGTGAAGAGCTCCACAGCGTCGCCCGCTTGGGCGTCTGACGCCACGGGCCCCATGGAGGATGTAAACAACCCAGTCTCCTCACCCGCTCCGATATCGCCAGCCGTAACCGGGCCCATGGAAGAGGTGAAAAGCTCTGTTGCGTCCCCAAGCTCCATTTCAGAGCGCACAGGCCCCATGGATGAGGTGAACGCTTCGACCGCGTCGCCATCAAGCAGGCTAGCTTCGACAGTGGGTTGCGCGATTTTTTGAGTGATTTTGCGAAGTGCAGACATAGTTTTCTCCCGTATCAGATCACGTTAATGCCCTTCGACGCTTGCAGCTCAAAGATGATCTTACAAGATGATTTTCTAGCTAAGGTAGTTATCCACAGGGCGCCAGATCGTTAAAATTTTTATCAATTTCTTGAAATTTAATTGAGAATTTTTAGAAAAATTTTGCTTAAAAAAACTTATCCACAGCACTGAAATTAAACGAATTTCATCTCTTGGATGACGTCTCATCCCCGAATCAATTCAATTTGGATAGCAGCAATGCGTTTTGTAAAAGTTAAGATTCTCTGGGCAACACTTGCCCTTCTGTCCGCCGGGCGCGATAGAGAGATACGCGCCAGCAAAACCGGGGGCCAGGATGAAAATCGCAAGCTTTAACATCAATGGCATCAAGGCCCGTGTCGGCGCTTTGGGCGACTGGCTGGACGAAGCGGACATGGATGTCGTCGTCCTGCAAGAGCTCAAATCCGTCGATGAGAATGTGCCGCGAGAGATGTTTGAAGAGCGCGGCTACAGCGTCGAAACCCACGGTCAGAAAAGCTTCAATGGCGTGGCGATCCTCTCAAAGCTGCCTTTGGAAGATGTCACGCGCGGCCTGCCCGGCGACGAGGAAGACGAACAGGCGCGCTACATTGAGGCCACCGTCATGGGCGACAAGACGGCGGTGCGGGGCTGTGGGCTCTACCTGCCCAATGGAAACCCCGTGCCTGGCCCCAAATACGACTACAAACTCGCGTGGATGGACCGCCTGCGCGCCCGCGCTCAAGAGCTGATGGCGCTGGAAGAGCCGTTTCTGATGGCCGGGGACTACAACATCATCCCGCAAGACGAAGACGCCAAACGCCCGGAGGTTTGGCAGGAAGATGCGCTGGCCCGTCCCGAAAGCCGCGCGGCTTACCGCAAAATCGTCAATATCGGGCTGACAGAGGCATTTCGCGCGCGCATATCCGGCCCGGGGCACTACACGTTTTGGGATTATCAGGCCGGTGCATGGAACCGCGACGATGGCATCCGCATTGACCACTTCCTGCTGAGCCCGCAAGCCGCCGATCTCTTGACCGATTGTCAAATCGACAAGGCCATCCGCGGACGCGAAAAACCTTCAGATCACGTGCCCATCTGGATCGACCTCGACGCCTGACGCGCCCTTCACGGCGTCGTTCTTATTCAAAGTACCCCTGGGGCTTGGGGTCTGGCCGCCAAGACAAAGTGCGTGAAGCCTCACCTTGTGCAACACTGCACTCAGCGACTGCTTGAAGGGCTCACGCCCTCACATCATGCTCATAGAGCCAGTTAAACTGCCCCATCATCCGATCCGGCATAAGCGCCCCTCCGATCCGGATTGCCTGATGCGCCGCCCACCGCAGCGGCGGGAACGACAGATGATACTTCCAAGCATTGCCGCTGGCGGCGTCGGTGACCCGGACAACCCGGTCTCGCCTGCGCGTTTGATAGGCGGCCAGCCGGGTCTGCAGGCTACCCGGGAGGTTCAGCGCATCGCAAAGCACCCAGGCATCTTCCAGCGCCATCGAGGCGCCCTGCGCCAAAAACGGCAACATCGGGTGCGCCGCATCGCCCAGCAATACGGCCCCGCCGCGGTGCCACTCAGGCGCCACTGGATGCCGAAAGAGCCCCCAAAGATGCACCCTTTCCACCGCGGCCAGCATCTCTTGCACCTCAGGGCAGAAATCGGCAAAGGCCGCGCGCAACGTGTCGGGGCTGTCTTCCTGGCTCCAGCTTTCCTCGATCCAAGTGTCACGCTCCTGAACCGCCACAAGGTTCAAAAGCGCACCACCACGCAGCGGATAGCTGACCACATGGCGTTTGGGGCCCATGTGAACGCGGACCTCTGGCGCCCTGCCCGAGACATTGGGTAGCGTGGCACGCCATGCTGTCTGACCGGTGAAAAACGGGGCCAGAGAGCCGCAGATTGACTGCCGCGCGACCGAGTGCAGCCCGTCCGCTCCAATCACCAGATCCGGCTTCATTTCCGTGCCGTCCTTCAGGCGCAGCATCGGCGTTTCATCCAGGTGCAGCGCCTCAACCTCAGCGTTCAGCACGATCTCGACCCCGGCTGCGCGCGCCGCGCCTGCCAGGAGATCAATCAGATCTGCGCGATGCACAAAGTAGTAGTCCTGATTGGCCAGTCGCGACAGGTCCAGCCGCGTGACACCCGTCCCCTTGTAATCCACAAGCTGCACGGCTTGGGCTTGCAGCCCGACATCACGCAACTGCTCGCCGAGCCCGAGCGCTTCAAAAACCCGCGCCCCGTTGGGAGAAATCTGGATCCCCGCTCCAACCTCTCGTATCGCATCTGCTTGCTCTAGAACACGCACATTTGCGCCACGCAGGGCCAGCGCCTGGGACACGGCCAGCCCGCCAATGCCCGCGCCAATCACCGTGATCTGCATGTTTTTCAGGCTCATTGGGCTCTTCATGGGGCTTTTCTAACGAAAAACGCCAGGGTAAGCACCCTGGCGTTTCATCACATCTTGAATGTGTCAGAGACGGATCAGTTGTCCAGTCAATCACCCCAAATCAGTCGTCCCGGTGCACCCGCTCACGGCGTTCGTGCCGCTCTTGCGCTTCGAGGCTCATCGTCGCGATGGGACGCGCGTCCAGGCGCTTGAGGCTGATGGGTTCGCCGGTGACTTCGCAGTAGCCATATTCACCCTCGTCGATCCGGCGCAAAGCCGAGTCAATCTTGGCCACCAATTTGCGCTGACGGTCGCGCGTGCGCAGCTCTAGCGCACGATCTGTTTCCTCAGATGCCCTGTCCGCGACATCGGGAATAGCGCGCGTGCCGTCTTGTAAGCCTTCGATGGTGTCCCGGCTGCCCTCAAGCAACTCTTCTCTCCAGGCCAAAAGCTTACGGCGGAAATACTCCACTTGGCGTTCATTCATAAAGGGTTCGTCTTCCGCCGGACGGTAGTCCTCTGGCACAAAGGCTTCTGCTTTCATTGAGTGTATCCCTAAAATTAGCAGCGGCCCGTACGCGCGTCTAACAGGCAGCAGCATTCCCGTTTGACGACCAGATACACTGAGCCTTTGCGAATGTCACTAGTCAATCACATCTCATCCTTGTGATTATAGCTTGCACTTGCAGCGTCTGCCCGGCAGATACCTCACCATAGGCAAAGGGAGCCAAGTGCATGAAATTTACGGGAACTGACAGCTATGTGGCGACAGATGATCTGACTGTCGCGGTCAACGCCGCCGTCACTCTTGAGCGCCCTTTGCTGGTCAAAGGCGAGCCGGGCACAGGCAAGACAGAGCTCGCCCGTCAGGTGGCTGAGGCGCTCGGTTTGCCGATGTTGGAGTGGAACATCAAATCCACCACCCGCGCCCAACAGGGTCTTTACGAATACGATGCCGTCAGCCGGTTGCGGGACAGCCAATTGGGCGAAGAGCGCGTCCACGACGTGGGCAACTATATAAAACAGGGAAAGTTGTGGCAGGCGTTTGAGGCAGACGGCAAGGTTGTCTTGCTGATCGACGAGATCGACAAGGCCGATATCGAGTTTCCAAACGATCTTTTGCAAGAACTCGATAAAATGGAGTTTCACGTCTACGAGACAGGGGAAATGGTCCGTGCCAAAACCCGCCCCATCGTGATCATCACCTCCAACAATGAAAAAGAGCTACCGGACGCGTTTTTGCGCCGCTGCTTTTTCCACTACATCCGCTTCCCCGATCCAGAGACGATGAAACAGATCGTCGAAGTGCATCACCCTGGCATCAAAGAGCAACTACTGACGACGGCACTCACACAATTTTATGAGATCCGGGAGCAATCGGGCCTGAAGAAAAAGCCGTCCACATCCGAGGTGCTGGATTGGCTAAAGCTCATCCTAGCAGAAGATCTCACAGCCGAAGATCTGCGACGCGACGGCGCGGATGCCCTGCCCAAACTTCATGGTGCGCTACTGAAAAACGAACAGGACGTGCACCTGTTTGAGCGCCTGGCCTTTATGGCGCGCCGCAACTCATAGGCACAGAGATAGCGCGCCAGCGACTGGGCGCGCCCCACCTTCAAAAACGGATCAAAACGCGTTCGGGTTGCCCGAAAAGATGGTGCCGGTGCCCACTTCTTCGCCGTCCACCATCCACGAGACACTGTCACCATCAATGCTCACGGTAAGACAGTCCGCGCCTTCGCCATAGCCAAAGCACATGGCATCGCCCTCAACGGACCATTTGCCCGTGTAGCCGTCCGACTTGATTGCGCCGTCGGTGCTGTAAAACTCCGCATAGGCTGCGCCTTCTGACATGCCGCTTTCGACGGTGTTGCCGATGATCATGTCCATAATTTCTGCGCTCGTGGTCAATACGGCGGAGGTCACGGGCGCTGCGATGATGCCCAAAAGACGGCCGTGTATGCTGGTGTCATGCGCGTGCCGCCCCATTGAAAGATGATTAATTCAACGTTCCAAACGCCTATTTTTTCAAGACATGTCTTTTCAAAATAGGCAATCAACGCCTTGGGTGAAATCTACTGTTCCTTCTTTGCCTCAAACGCTTTACCCGTAAGAAGAGAAGTTTGCCGCCTATGATGCTATCCAAGCATGTTCTCTGGGAATGATCCCTGGGTACTGGCAGGCAACCCGCAGGGAGAAAGGCAGTGCATCATGCATCTATGGGTTTGGTTGACGGCGTCGACGCAAAAAAAGCACAGTCGCACAATTGCCCAAGTTGCCTCTCATCAAGGTCACGGTGATCGCGTATGTTCGATCTTTGAAACGCCCCACAGCTCGGCTACTGACCGCCGAGTGGAGTGGAAAAGAGTACATCGTTTTAACGGGTTAAAGATGCGTCGCTGGTTTTTTCTTCCTCTTTGCATGGCGCTGGCCTCCTGCATGAGCGCACCTCAAGATGTCTCCTCGCGGGCGGCCACACCAGTTCAGACCAGCCTGCCGGCGATGAAAACCTTCGGCGGATCGCGCCCCACCTCGCCGGACAGATCCAACCGGGATATGGCGCGGGATTTCCTTGAGCTCGCCTTTCAACTGGAATCGGGGCGGGAGCTGAAGCAGTTTTCCCGGTTTGAAGGCCCGATTGCCATTCAGGTCACAGGCAACCCACCGCCGACGCTGATGCCCGATCTTAACCGTCTGGTGAATCGGTTGCGCAATGAGGCCGGGCTCGACATCGCGCGGCGCAAACCCAGCGGGCCAAACCAGTCTGTTATCACGATCGAAGTGGTCTCGCGCGCAGATATCCGCCGCTTCCTGCCCAAAGCGGCCTGTTTCGTGGTGCCAAACGTATCAAGCTTGCGCGAGTACCGCAGCGCGCGTCACACCGCCCAGACCAACTGGTCGACACTCACGCGGCGCACACAGATCGCCATTTTCCTGCCTGGCGATGCCGCCCCGCAGGAAGTGCGCGATTGTCTGCACGAAGAGCTGGCCCAGGCCCTGGGGCCGCTCAACGATCTTTACCGACTGCCTGACAGCGTGTTTAACGACGACAATGTGCACACGGTGCTGACCGGGTTCGACATGTTGATCCTGCGGGCCTACTACTCGCCCGAACTGCAATCGGGTATGACCCGCGCTCAGGTGGCCGAGCGCATTCCTGGGATCTTGGCGCGGCTCAATCCGCGCGGCAATGCAGTGGCCTCACGGAACACGCCGAAAACGCCTCGATCCTGGATACGCGCCATCCAAACCGCGCTCGGGCCCGATACAAACCCGTCGCAACGACGTCGTGCCGCCGCAGATGCGTTGCGGATCGCGCAAAACCAGGGCTGGACAGATCACCGGCTGGGCTTCAGCCATTTCGCTCTGGCCCGGCTCAGCCAGGTGGCGCAGCCAGACGTCGCATTTCAGAATTTTGTTGCCGCTGAACTGGCCTATCGACGGGCACCCGGCACCCGCCTTCACCAGGCCTATTCCGCCTCGCAACTCGCTGCCTACGCCATCAGCCAGGGCGAGGGCAACGACGCCCTGATCCTGCTCAACCCACACATTGCCACGGCCGAGAAATTCGAGAATGCCGCGTTGCTGTCGACGCTTTTGATGCTGCGCGCAGAGGCCCTGGCGCAGATCGGGCGGTCCGCAGAGGCCAATCTGGTGCGTATGGACAGTCTTGCCTGGGCACGGTACGGGTTCGGCACGCAATGGGCGGTGCGGGCAAGGCTCCGGGAGATCTCCGCGCTGAGCCCTGCGAACCAAACGCAATAGGTATCAGGCGGGACATGACATGATCGTTGTCTTGGGGGGCTTACTTGGGGCAATCGTCGGATCCACGATTGCACGTCGCCGCAAAGGCAATCGGGCCGACATCCTGCAATACGGTGTCGTCTACGCCATGGCCTTTGCTGTGATCGGGCTCTTCATCACGCTGATCATTCACCGCGCTGCGGCCTGACATGTTTCAGCCTTTCTTTCAGAATTTGCGCGACGCGGGTCTCCCTGTGTCCTTGCGCGAATACCTGACATTTATTGAGGGCATGGGCCGCAATCTGGTGACCTACGACGTCGAGGGATTTTACTACCTCGCCCGGGCCGCCATGGTGAAAGATGAGCGCATGATCGACCGCTTTGATCGCGCTTTTGCCGCCAGTTTCGAAGGGCTCGAAAGCATCTCAGTCGACCAGGTGATGGAGGCCGTAGACCTGCCGCAGGACTGGCTGGAAAAGATGGCGGAAAAGCACCTTTCAGACGAGGAAAGAGCCGAGATCGAGGCCCTTGGAGGGTTCGACAAGCTGATGGAGACGCTCAAAGAACGCCTCAAAGAACAGCAAGGGCGGCACCAGGGCGGCAACAAATGGATCGGCACGGCGGGCACCTCACCGTTCGGGGCCTATGGTTACAACCCCGAGGGCGTGCGCATCGGCCAAAACGAAAGCCGCCACAGCAGGGCCGTGAAGGTTTGGGACAAACGCGAGTTCCGCAATTTCGACGACAGCGTGGAGCTCGGCACCCGCAACATCAAAGTCGCGCTCAAGCGCTTGCGCAACTGGGCCCGCGAAGGCGCCGAGGATGAGCTGGATCTCAATGGAACCATTCGCGCGACGGCCGAGCACGGCTACTTGGACGTCAAAATGCGCCCCGAACGGCACAACGCGGTCAAAGTGCTGCTGTTTCTCGATGTGGGCGGCTCGATGGATCCGCATATCAAAGTGGTGGAAGAGCTCTTCTCCGCCGCCCGCACCGAATTCAAACATCTGGAATACTACTACTTCCACAATTGTCTCTACGAGGGCGTGTGGCGCGACAATCACCGTCGGTGGTCTGAGCAAACACCGACAGATGAGGTCCTGCGCACCTACGGGCCCGACTATAAATGCATCTTCGTGGGCGACGCCTCCATGTCGCCCTATGAAATCGCCTATCCCGGCGGCGCCAATGAACATTGGAATGCCGAAGCGGGACAGGTTTGGCTGCAGCGCGCGCGGACGCAATGGCCCAACCATCTCTGGATCAATCCGGTGCCCGAAAAATACTGGGGCTACACCCAGTCGATCCAGATGATCTCGCAGATCTTCGAAGACCAGATGGTGCCCATGACGCTGGCAGGCATCGAGACGGGCATGCGCAACCTCGGACGCTAAGCTTTCCTGCGAGACGCGCCCGAAAGGGAGCGGCGAGCGGCCCTTCGCAAAGACGCGCCGCGCAGAAATGACCTCATGGACAATCCTTGTCCCACGTGAAATCCCTGCCCCATGACACCTGACAAGACCGCCCGCAAGATCATCATCGACACAGATCCCGGCCAAGACGACGCCGTCGCCATTCTCTTGGCGCTGGCCAGTCCCGAGCTCGATCTTCTGGGCCTGAGCTGTGTGGCGGGCAACGTGCCCCTGCCGCTGGTCACCCGCAACGCCCGCATCGTCTGCGAGCTCGCTGGACGCCCAGATATGGCCATCTACGCAGGCTGCGACGCGCCGCTCAAACGCACCCTCATCACCGCCGAACACGTGCACGGAAAAACCGGCCTTGATGGCCCCGTGCTGCCGGAGCCCACAATGCCCCTGGCCAAAGGCCACGCCGTC
>CAKZYL010000193.1 GCA_937884705.1 uncultured Roseovarius sp.
GTTGCCAAACTGGCAGGCGGTGTTGCTGTGATCCGCGTCGGTGGCATGACCGAAGTGGAAGTGAAAGAGCGTAAGGACCGCGTTGATGACGCGCTGAACGCGACACGTGCCGCCGTTCAGGAAGGCATTGTTGTGGGTGGCGGTGTTGCGCTGGTGCAGGCTGGCAAGTCGCTTGACGGTCTGGAAGGCGCCAATGGCGACCAGAACAACGGTATTGCCATCGTGCGCAAAGCGCTGGAATCACCGCTGCGTCAGATCGCTGAGAATGCCGGTGTGGACGGCTCCGTTGTGGCGGGCAAAGTTCGCGAGAGCGACGATGCGGCCTTCGGCTTCAACGCGCAGACCGAAGAATATGGTGACATGTTCGCTTACGGCGTCATCGACCCGGCCAAGGTTGTTCGCACAGCTCTGGAGGATGCAGCCTCTATTGCGGGTCTTCTGATCACGACAGAAGCTATGGTCGCTGACAAGCCTGCCAAAGAAGGCGCAGCCCCTGGCGGCGGCATGCCCGACATGGGCGGCATGGGCGGCATGATGTAAGCTGCTTTTTGACGAAAGACTTTGGGCCGTCCGTCTGGGCGGCCCTTTTCATTGAGCGCCGCCCAAACGAGACGCGCCCGAAAGGGAGCGGCGAGTATCGCGGAGGGCGTTCGCTTTTGAAGGCTCTGCAGATAGAAATATGGCCCTGCCAGTTCCGGCCGCATTGGCGTGAAAATCCCGTCTATGTCGACGGGAACCAGACCTTCTACCAAGCCCCCGCCTAAAGACGGCTTCATCCTCCTGCGCCTGCATCTCATCACGCGCCGTGAACACCCCCTTGCAGGCGCAAATCATCAGCAAAAAGACAAGTGGTTTGGGGGAGCGTCCTTTTCACGTGCCTGACTTCTGCGTTTTTTCCGGGTCTGGTGCATTTTGTGTCAGTTTGAGCTAGGTGTGAGGCGCGCGCATTGATCCATAGCAACCCATTGTGCACCCTTTGTGGGCATTGACCGTCGCAGCGCGCCATTGTCTTCACCCCGCTTCCATGCGCCCTACAAAATCCTTACTTGTCACCGATTTTTTGACGATTTGGGCTTTATTCAAACCCTAGGTTGGCATATGCGTTCACGCGTGAACATATATTGAGTCGAACATGCTCCACGCCGACATCATCCCGGGCCAGACCCAAAACCAGCAAGACGAAGACCTGCTCTTCCGGCTTCTGCGTCAGCTTGATCTGGCGCCCGAGGCCTCTCAGCGGGCCACCGCTACGGCCATTGGCGTGTCGCTCGGACGGCTCAATGGGCTTTTGAAGCGCGCAAAGGATGCAGGCTTTGTCTCTGTTAGTGACAGAGCCGGCCCCGATAAACGCCAGCGATTTGCCTATTCCGTGACCCATCGCGGCGCAGCTGAAAAGAACCGGCTTACGGATCGATTTCTGGCTCGCAAATTCGCCGAATATGACGCGCTCCATGCAGAGCTGACCGGCACCACCAGTGGCCTTGCGCCGCTCAAACACAGGACCAAACTCGTGCAAAACAACCTTGCCCCCATCCCAGAATTGTATGTTTCCTATGACAGTTCGCAGAAACTCAAAGTCGAAGCGGCTGACCTGACCAGCTGGGATCTTTCCCCGCGTCAAATCTGCGATCTTGAGCTGCTGATGAATGGCGGTTTCAACCCGCTCAAAGGGTTCCTGACAGAGGCCGACTACAACGGTGTCGTCGACAACATGCGTCTGGAAGATGGCACGCTTTGGCCGATGCCGATCACGCTCGACGTCTCTGAGGAGTTTGCCGACAAGATCGAACTGGGCCAAGACATTGCCCTGCGCGACCAGGAGGGCGTAATCCTAGGCACGATGACGGTGACCGATCGTTGGTCCCCGGACAAAGCCAAGGAAGCTGAGAAGGTCTTTGGTGCCAATGATGAGGCGCATCCGGCGGTGGATTATCTGCACAACACCGCAGGTGCGGTTTATCTGGGCGGCCCGGTGACCGGCATCCAGCAGCCGATCCACTACGATTTTCGCGCCCGTCGGGACACACCCAATGAGCTGCGCGCCTACTTCCGCAAGCTGGGTTGGCGCAAAGTGGTCGCGTTCCAGACGCGCAACCCGCTGCACCGTGCGCATCAGGAACTGACCTTCCGTGCCGCCCGCGAAGTGGAAGCCAACCTGCTGATTCACCCGGTGGTGGGCATGACCAAGCCGGGCGATGTGGATCACTTCACTCGCGTGCGCTGCTACGAGGCTGTGCTCGATAAGTATCCGGGCTCCACGACCACGATGTCCTTGCTGAACCTCGCCATGCGCATGGCGGGGCCCCGTGAGGCGGTCTGGCACGGGCTGATCCGTCGCAACCATGGCTGCACGCATTTCATCGTCGGCCGTGATCATGCGGGCCCGGGTAGCAACTCTCAAGGCGAGGATTTCTATGGGCCTTACGATGCGCAGGATCTGTTCCGTGAGCATCAGGAAGAGATCGGCATCGAAATGGTCGACTTCAAGCACATGGTCTATGTGCAGGAGCGCGCCCAGTACGAGCCAATGGATGAGATTGAAGACAAGGACAATGTCACGATCCTGAACATCTCCGGTACCGAACTGCGTCGTCGTTTGGCGGAAGGTCTTGAGATCCCCGATTGGTTCTCTTTCCCAGAAGTGGTGACTGAGCTGCGCAAGACGCGCCCGCCGCGGTCGGATCAAGGCTTCACCGTGTTCTTCACCGGCTTTTCTGGCTCGGGCAAATCCACCATCGCGAACGCGTTGATGGTCAAGCTGATGGAGATGGGGGGCCGACCGGTCACGCTTCTGGATGGCGACATTGTGCGTAAGAACCTCAGCTCTGAGCTGGGCTTTTCCAAAGAGCACCGCGATCTCAACATTCAGCGGATTGGCTATGTGGCCTCTGAGATCACCAAGAATGGCGGGATCGCGATCTGTGCGCCGATCGCGCCTTACGCTACGACGCGCAAGCGCGTGCGTCAGATGATCGAGGAATACGGCGCGTTCTGCGAAGTGCACGTGGCCACGTCGATTGAAGAGTGCGAACGCCGCGACCGGAAGGGCCTCTACAAGCTGGCACGTGCCGGCAAGATCGCCGAATTCACCGGTATCTCTGACCCCTATGATGTGCCTGAAAACCCAGAGCTGAGCGTGGAGACGGAGAACGTGGATGTGGATAACTGCGCGCATCAGGTGATCCTGAAGCTGGAGCAGATGGGCCTCATCGCTGGGTGATGCTGCGACGATATGAGACAGAGGGCGGCTTTTTGAAGCCGCCCTTTTTTCGTGAGTAACTCCCCATGTATGCGATTTCGTTGACAACTATTCCGCCGCGCCTGCCGCGCCTGGGGCCCGTCGTTGGAAGTTTGCTGGCACAGCGTCCAGCACCTCAAGCGGTGCACATTTTACTGCCCAAAGTCTGGGACCGGTTTGGGGCTGTGGAAAAGACCTATGCCGTCCCAAGTGGCGCTGTTATCCACATCGTCGATACAGATCTTGGACCTGCTATGAAAGCGATCTGCTTTGCGAAAAATCACAGTGCAGAGCATAAAAATCTCATATTTTGTGATGATGACTGGATTTATCCACAAGGCTGGGCAGAAACACTTTTAAGCGCTGGGCAGGCAGGTGCTGCGGTGGCGGCCAGTGGGTTTGATGTAGATCGGCTGAAACGGCGGGCGGCTCCCAAACCCGGCGGTTTTGTCGACATCGCGCAGGGCTTTGCTGGGGTACTGATCAACCCAAACTGGTTTGATGTAAAGGACATTGTGCCCCCGAAAGAGGCGCGTTTGGCCGACGACATTTGGCTGTCTGGCCAGCTCGCCCGGCAGGGCATTGCAATCCGGCTGTGCCCGGAGGCGCGGCGTGGGTTGGCGCCCGCTTTTGCGGATGGGTACGGGCTGCAGGATATTGTGGCACCGGGGCAGACGCGGGCCGAGGCAAATCAGGCGGCGCTTGATCTTTTGACGCGCCGATATGGGATTTGGCCGCCAGTGTGATGGGGCATGTTACGTGCGGCTCGTCGCTCCCTTTCGGGCGCGTCTCGCGGGTCAAGCGCCAACCTGGGCGCTGTCGAACGGACCGAAGAGGTCGTTGGGCGCCTGCAAGACACGCGTTGCTTGTCAGTTTACTCCGCAGCAGTCCTCTCAGGCAAAGCCACCTCGTAGGGCAGACCCGCGAGGTTCTCATCGAGCGCCGTGATGAGCGCTTCGGCAAAGATCTCTCCACTGCGCAGCCTCAGCGGCAGCTTCAGGGCGAGCTCGATGATTTCACGGTCGCTGAATGGGGATGCGCAAAGATGTTCGGCCACGCCCAACGTCGCCAAAGCCTGAGGCGGTTGGTGCAGCTCAATGCGAATGAAGTCTTCCACCTGGCTTTGCAGTGTCTTGGGCAGGCTGGATTTCCACCGCTCGTAGTCGGGTTCCACAGCATCACGCACAGCTTTTTCCGGCTTGCGGGCCAAGGCTGCGGTGATTTCAGCGGTTTTGCTGTCGCGAACGGGTTTGGGGGGAGTATCGCCCATCTGCCATCCGCCTTGGAGGGCATCAAGGCCCGCCGATGTCAGGACCAAGGCTTGCGACGGATAGAGGGCATCTATGCCCAGCTTTGTCTCTATCGGCACGCGCACCGCGCTGCTTGTCCGCAGCCAGAACAGGCACTTGCGCTCATGCCGCAGGGCCCTGTCGCGCCCGAATGTATCAAAGGCCATGCCACGCGACATTGGCTGCAGGCCGATGCCCGCGGCGGTCGCCATCATCTGTGTCACAGCCAGGGTATTTGCATCTGAGCCTTTGCCAGAGTGCATCACGCAGACCCGCTCCAACGCGTGGCGTTTGTTCCCGGCGGCCGCCAGAAGAATGCGCGATCCGACGCCCGCATCGAGGGGCAGAACGACATTGCCTTGGGTGATCCAGCTTTGCACGATGCTGCGCAGCCGCATCGCCATTCTGTCAATCACCGGTGTGGCCTTTGCGGCCGTGACTTTGCGGATGGTGTTGCGCAGGGGCCAGCCGCGATGGGCTGTGAAATCCGCCAGATCCAGAACATGATTGCCCGGCAAAAGCCGCACATCCGCATCCATGGTCTGGCCCATGGGAAAGACGGCAACGGCCGAAAGGGGCGTCTCTTCGGGGTTGGCACTGGCGCTATTTGGGATGACCGGACGGTCCAGCGTGAGCGAAACCGACGCCGCCGCAAAGCTGCTGGCTGCGTTGTAGAAGAGCGGCATGTGCCCCATAGCGTCACGGTAGATGCGGGTTTTCGTGCCGCTATCCAGCATCATGACAAAACAGCCCGCTACGCCGCTGAGATAGTCTTCCAGATCGGCCTCGAAGCTAAGGCTTTTGCAGTTGAAATGGGCGAAAGAGGCGGCCGACAAAACGCGGCCCTCACTGTCGACACCTGAGCCGAAAAACGCTCCAAAGACGCGATCCTTGTCGTCCTTGAGGAGTTCAGGCCGAACCGCCGCTCCGTGCAGGAGCGACCATTTGTTCACGGGCAATTCAGACATGCCCGGAACCTCTAACGCGCCCTCGCGGGCAATGACGTATTGAGACTTGAATCCAACCGCCGGATCCAAACCATAATTTTCGCAGCGTTCCACTGCGTCCAACATAATGGGCATACCTGCTCGCCTCGTGTTTTGCTCAATTTAGCCGATCTTTTGTCAGCCTATTCTTTGATATTACCATATATTCGCCGCAACGCAAAGTTTTGCCTTGTTTGACGGCACAAGAGCCTGCTTTACGTTCGGCGCAATGGCTAGTATCGGACCTGTCAGGACCCTGGGAAGACCGCGAAAACCATGACTGCACCTCGTCAAGCTTTCATAGATGCTATGCGCCAAGTGGCCTCGACCGTGACCGTCGTGACGACAGATGGTCCGGAAGGCCAAGCTGGCGCCACGGTGAGCGCGTTCACCTCTTTGTCGGCCGATCCGCCTTCTGTATTGGTCTGCCTGAAAGCGGACACGCGGATCGCTTTGGCGGTGCAGGGCAATGGGGTTTTTTGCGTCAATATCTTGCCGGAGGACGCGGTTGAGGTGGCTAAGGCGTTTGCCGGTATGTTTGACGACAAGCTCAGCAGTCGTTTTGAGGGGCTCGATTTTGCGGCAACCGAGTTTGGCCCCATACTCCCGCGCGCCACGGCCTTTACCTGTTCGTTGAATCATCGCCATTTTCATGGCAGCCATGCCATCTGCATTGGCGATGTGACGGGCATTTCAAATGCTGGCGAAAGGCCGCTGACCTATATGAGCGGGTCCTTCCACAGAGTTGGGCCAAAGCACGACTGACCTGCCATGAAATGAGTACATGTCGGCCAGAGTGTCGTCGATTTCAGGGCCTATGATGATCCCACGCGGCTAGAAAGGTTTGCGAGATGGGACAGTTGAAATACGGCTCTGGGTCAGATTGGTCGTCTGTGACGATGCATCAATCAGAGACTGGGCTGACAGTGTCGGAAAAGCTCGAGCGCTTCAAGATTGAGGCGGCGTCAGAGCTGGTTTTGCGTTTGGTTGGCGGGCTTTTGGTGGCCCTCTCAACGCTGCTTTGGGTCGTTTTGCCCATGGGTCTTGCCGGTGATCAGCTTGCGTCTCATGCCATGCTTGCGGCGATTTTTACGGCTGTTGGTCTGGGCGTCTATGCCTATGGCTCGCGCGGGTTTCGGCGCCAGGTCTCGTTTGACGGCGCGCGTCGAGTGCTGTCGCTGACCAAGATCAACATCAATCAGCAAAACCGCGTGGCACGGTCCTTTGGATTTGACGAGATCGAAAGTGTGTACGTGCGTCGGCCGACCAAGCGCTCTGGCTTTGCGTCCCTGTTGGTGCGCGTCGCAGGGACCAAAAATCCGGTCCTAGCGCTGACCGGCGAGCAGTCCGAGCTAGAGCAAGTTCACCGCGTGCTGTGCGATCTTGTTCACGGCACTGAAAGACGTGTCGCGCGCGCTCCTCTGCGCAAGCGTCAGCGGCTCGGTGGGTTTTCAGCCATCCGTGCCTGACGCCCGGATGGGTTGTCAGCCTTCGAGCTCGGCCAGAAACTTTTCCGCATCAAGGGCGGCCATACATCCCATCCCGGCGCTGGTAACGGCCTGACGATAGGTGTGATCGGTTAGGTCACCGGCCGCGAAAAGACCCGGGATCGAGGTGCGCGTACTGCCAGCATCCACTTTGACGTATTCGCCGTGATGCATTTCGAGCTTGCCTTTCACCAGTTCGTTGGCCGGAGCATGGCCGATGGCAATGAAGACACCCTTGCAGGGGATCTCAGAGGTCTCGCCGGTGCGATTGTCGCGCACGCGCACGCCGGTCACGCCCTTTGGATTGTCATCACCCAGCACCTCATCCAGCTCATGGAACCAAAGCGGCTCAATCTTTGGGTGCTTCAACAGACGGTCCTGCAGGATCTTTTCAGCGCGCAATTCATCGCGGCGGTGAATGAGGGTCACCTTGGAGGCGAAATTGGTCAAAAACAGCGCCTCCTCTACGGCGGTGTTGCCGCCGCCGACGACGACAATCTCTTCGCCCCGATAAAAGAACCCGTCACAGGTGGCACAGGCCGAGACACCAAAGCCTTTGAACGCGTCTTCGCTATCGATGCCCAGCCACTTGGCGCGGGCGCCTGTCGCCAGAATGACAGCATCCGCGGTGTAATGCGTGCCGCTGTCGCCCTTGGCAGTGAACGGGCGGCTTTCTGTATCAAGCTCGGTGATGATGTCGCCGATGACCTCGCAGCCCATGGCTTGGGCGTGGGCTTCCATCCGCACCATGAGGTCGGGGCCTTGGACTTCTGTGTCGCCTGGCCAGTTTTCAACTTCGGTGGTGGTGGTCAGCTGCCCGCCGGGTTCAATGCCCTGCACCAGAATGGGATTGAGCATCGCCCGCGACGCGTAAACAGCGGCCGTGTAGCCCGCCGGGCCAGAGCCGATGATCAGGGTTTTGGTGTGGCGGGTGTCAGACATGGGCAGGCGCCTTTTTAGGTTACGCAGGTTAGGTCGCTCAGGGACGAGTCAGGAGTTTGATATAGCGGCGGTCGCAGAGCCGGAAAACCCCATGCAAAGCAGATATGCAGCTGAGCACAAGCGAGACTGTCCGTCAGGACAGAAGAGCGGCGCTGTTTTGGGCAAATCACGATCCATTGCAAAACAATCTTTCCCAAGCGCGAAATATTATTGCGCGCACAATGCGGGCTGCTATAACAAATGCGAATTTTAAGGAATGCCCCATGCCCGCAACCCGCCTGGATGAGATTGATCGTATGATTTTGGCCGAGTTGCAGTCGGATGGTCGCATGACCAATGTCGAACTGGCCAAGCGCGTGGGCATCTCTGCGCCGCCCTGTCTGAGGCGGGTCCGCACCCTAGAGGAAAGCGGCTATATCAAAGGCTATCACGCCGATGTAGACGCCCGCGAGTTGGGGTTTGAAGTGCAGGTCTATGCCATGGTCGGACTGCAGAGCCAGGCCGAGGTCGACCTGAGCGCGTTTGAAGCCAAATGCGCGCGCTGGCCCTTGGTTCGGGAATGCCACATGCTGAATGGCGAGGTGGATTTCATTCTCAAATGCGTGGCCCCCGATCTGTCGACCTTTCAGCGGCTCCTACCCGAAGAACTGACGGCCGCACATAACGTGATCAGCGTGAAGACTTCACTGGTGATCCGCGGCGCGAAAGACGAGCCTGGCGTGCCCTTTGATGTTCTCGAAGAACGCATGAGCCGCAGCGCCTAGACGCGGCGAGCCGGGCCGCGACTACTTTGCGACGGGCTGCCTAGGCCAGTTCCGCTGCGGAATCGAAGGTGTCAAACGGCAGGCGTGGATGCGCCAGCGGACCGAAATCACGCACATCTTTCACATGTGGAAAGAACGACATGAAAAGCGCGAGCATGTTGGGACCCATGTTCCTCTCAAACCCTGCGCCAGGGTGAAAACTCTCGACATCCATCCCGTTGGCCGAGACGATCGCGTGTTTCGGCAGGCATAGGTGATAAGTGGTCAAGGGCGTAGGTGGGACGATCTCAATGGCGTTTATCCCGTCGGCAACTTTGCTGGCGGGCGTGAGCGGACGCTCATCGCCTTGAACCGAAAAGCGGGCCGGACGCCGCAGCAGCAGACGCGCGCCGGGTCCTGCCAAAAGATCCGCATGGGGGCGGGCAGGTCCGAAACTGTCAGAGGTGATCCGCGTAAGGCTGCCCCCTTCGGGCATGTCGGCGGATCGCGGGATCAGGGTCATGGCTCCCACCCAGATCAGTGGCGCGGTGGTGTCATCCATCGTCATGATCCGCATGCCGGGCGTCAGATCTTCAACCGCAACAGGCCCTTCATCGGTTGCTATGATCGTGCCATGGGCGAAGGCAGAAAAAGCAGCTTCAAAGATGGGCATGGCCGGACCGATCTGATCTGAGCGCTTTACATCCCCGGCATGGGTTAGGGCTTTGATGCTGTATTTCCGCATCTTGAGCGGTTTGCGCGCAGGTTGCGCGGCGGTCGCACTTTCGCTGCGAGAGCGTAAGGAAAACTGGGTCGCCGAGAAATGTGTGGCGTCAGTTGGGGCTGCCATGTTGTTTCACCCTTATCAGGTCGTCACAACCGCGTCGGCCCCCACCGACAACGACAGATGGACTAGTTACTGTCATCTTGCGGCGAAAAGCTTTCATACATCGGGCACAGTTTAGTCAAATTTGACGCCCAAATGTCCTAAGCTTTCGCACAATGCCCGCGCTCGCACGGAACTGTTGCCCCCTCCCCGAACAATGCCGCCCCATTTCGAACACATTTCGACTGTGCGGCACGCGAATCAAACTGGTTCAAGCAGACCAGCGATCAGGCTGTTTTCACAACCTGCTGAACCGGTGTCATACGGCGCGCCATACGGGCTCCGCGGTGAAACGGCAAAGCGGGCTGGGGTTGTGCGCTGTTCTCAAGAACGGCTTTCATCCAACGGGTTTTCATAGTGCTTTCCTTTACTCGGCACCCCTGATCCGGGGCATCCCCTTCCATGGTTCGCAAGATCACCCAACTTTGCGGCAGGCGTGAGGCCGATTTGAGTTATTTGGCGTACACCTGAGGTTTTCTGAAACCGACGCAAAGACCGGCACGCTCATGTAAAGAAAGGGTTTTCCAGGGTCTGTTTGAGAATATGGGTCAAAATAGGGCACTTGAAGCCCTGCGGATGCCGCAACCTGTCTTAGAGCGTGATCGATGCGATGAGACGGCCGTAATCAGGTTCGCCCGTGTGGGTCATGCGCCTGTAGGAGAAAAACCGATCCGCATTTGAATAGGTGCAATGCCGGGTCCATTCTGCATGGCCCACGCCCGCATCATGCAAGCGCTTGAGCCCGTATCCTGGCAGGTCAAAAAGCATGCGGTCGCCCTTGCCTGCCGCAAAGAACTGATCATTGTCAGCCTGCGCGGCCGCGAACATGTCAAAGAATTCTGGGCCCACCTCGTAGGACGCTTGGGAAATGGACGGCCCAATCACAGCGCGCATGCGATCCCGCTTGGCGCCCAAACCTTCCATTGCATCAACCGTGGCCTCCAAAACGCCATCCAACGCGCCACGCCATCCTGCATGGGCGGCGCCGATCACCTGCGCCTCAGGATCCGCAAACAGCACCGGCTGGCAGTCTGCTGTCAGAATGCCCAAGGCAATGCCGGGGGTGTCGGTGACCATCGCGTCGGCCTTGGGCCGTTTTTTCATGTCTGCGATGTCGCTGATCACCGTCGCAGAATGCACCTGGTAGAGCGTGTAAAGGGCGCCAGGCGCGACCTGCATCGCGTCTGCGACTTTGGCGCGGTTCTGCTCTACGGCCTCGGCCTTATCAGATGAACCAGGGCCGCAATTCAGCCCTTTATAGATGCCCGAGGACACGCCGCCTTTGCGCGTGAAGAACCCATGCCGCAGAGGATGAAGCGTCTCAGACGTGATGATATCAAGGCTCATGATGCGGCCTCCCGGGACCGCCACCACCAGTAAAGGCCCAATAGGATCATCGGGATTGTCAGGATTTGCCCCATCGTCAGGCCAACCCCGCCCATGTGCAGCGCAAGGCCCAGCGGATTGCCAGCGCTGACAAAATGCGCATCGGGCTGGCGCACGAATTCCACCGCAAAACGCGATAGCCCGTAGCCTAGAAAGAAAATGCCCGTGGCCGCCCCCATGCGTTTGAGCGCGCCGCTGCGGAACACCATGTAAAGCAGGATGGCGCCGAGGATCAGGCCCTCTAGGGCGGCTTCATAAAGTTGCGAGGGATGGCGGGCGCAGAGGCCCTCAACGGTTGGGCAGAACTGCGCGGCGTCACCGGGAAAGATCACGCCCCACGGCACATCTGTAGCCCGGCCCCAAAGCTCTGCATTGTTGAAATTGGCAAGCCGCCCCAAGAGAAGCCCGATGGGGAACACCATGCACAGCACATCCGCCAGCGACAACCAGGGCACGCCGTGCTTGCGAGCAAACAGAATGCAGGCCGCTGTGACACCCAACAGGCCGCCGTGAAACGACATGCCACCGGTCCAGACCGCCAGTATTTCAAGCGGATTGGCGAGGTAATAGGCGGGTTGGTAGAACATAACGTAGCCCAGACGCCCGCCCAGGATCACACCCACAACGATCCAGGTGAGCAGGTCTTCCACCTGCGCCACAGTCAAGATAGGTTTGTCATCTGGCCAGAGCCTGGGGCGTTTCATCGTGGAACGCACCACAAAGTAGCCGATGACGAACCCCACGATATAGGCCATGGCGTACCACCGTAGGGCGAACTCAAGTCCGAAGAGTGAGACTGTGAAAATCTCGGGAGAAAGATCTGGGAATGGGATCGCGGCCAACATGGCGCCTCTTTGGGGTGATGGGCCAAATGAAGTCAAGGTGCGACGATGTCAAGCTTGCCCCGCATGGGCTTGGTCACCATATAGTGTGGCGTAGCAAAAGAAGGCAGCGCCCCATGCAAACCCGCAACAAAGTTCTTGATGATCTAAGCCAACTGATGACCAACGCCATGGGCGTGGCCCAGGGCGCCCGGGAAGAGGCCGAGACCGCGTTCAAATCCATGGTGGATCGCTGGCTGGCCGAACGTGATTTCGTCACGCGCGAAGAGTTCGACGCGGTGCGCACGATGGCGCAGAAAGCGCGGGAAGAGAATGCAGAGTTGATGGCGCGGATCGAGAAGCTGGAGAAATCCAAGAAGACATAAAGTTCAGGCTCGGTCCAAATACAGAGCGGCGAAATGGTTTTTCTAGCTCAATCAAATTTGATCGCGAAGCGAAACTCGGCAGCGAAGCGGTGCGTCGCTGAAAGGCCTGCTTGAGCCCAACCTGAGCATTCGTCGGCGAGCAGCGAATGAC
>CAKZYL010000194.1 GCA_937884705.1 uncultured Roseovarius sp.
ATATCGATCAGCACCATCCATTTAGGTATCTCTGCAAAGGGTTGCTTCACATCCGGCATGGTCTCAGAGAGAAAATCTAGCCCCATGCGATGCATCAACTCAAACGCGGATATGCCTTCGCCCATGTGATCTTTTGCCATGGACAAGAGTTGCAGCGCCGCCTCGGGGCTTGTAACCGCCATCACCGCTGTCCCCTCGCCCGCCGGTTTGGGGTGCAACATCAACGAGGCGGCCGTGATGACCCCCAGGGTGCCTTCCGATCCAATGAGGAGGTTGCGCAGGTCATAGCCCATATTGTCTTTTCTCAGCCGCCGCAGCCCATGCCAGATCTGGCCATCGGGCAACACCGCCTCAAGCCCCAGGCAGAGATCTCGCGCATTGCCGTAGCGCAGCACGTTCACGCCGCCTGCATTGGTCGCCAAAAGCCCGCCCACGCGCGCGCTGCCCTTGGCGGCGATGGTCAGAGGGTAGAGACGATCGACCTTATCTGCGGCCTCATGAACATCGGCGAGAATTGCGCCGGCTTCGGCTATCAGGATGTTTTCGGTCTCAAAGACGGCCCGCACGCGATTCATGCGCTCAAGCGATAGCAGGATTGGCAACGGACCATCGCTCGCGATCTGACCGCCGACAAGGCCTGTGCCCCCGCCATAGGGGACCACAGCCACACGGGCCTCATTGGCCAGGCGAATGATCTTGGCCACATCTTCAACCGTGTCCGGCGCAACCAACACGCCCGCACGCCCCGACCACCGCCCCCGCGGCTCTTCCAGATAGGCAGGGGATAAATCCTTGAACACCGACGCTGGAAGAGCGTTTTTCAACTTGTCCAGCAGACACGCATCAATAGAGTTCAGGGGCATCAATCACGGCGCTCGCCAAGTTGAGATCATTCAAAGAGGCTTCTTAGCCCATCAAGTGCTTCATCCTCAACTGCCTCGCGTACGGCGTCCTCAAGATCTTGGCCTTCCTCAAGCTCAACACCCAGCTCTTCCTCGACTGTGCGGCGCAGTTCGGCTTCGGCTTGATTTTCTAATTCCTCGCGCTCTGCGGCGAGGTTGAGCTCAATGGCTTTGCCCAGATCAGGCTGGATGCTCGGGTCATCCCAGGATCCTTTGATTCGCACGGGGATCGCGAGACCTCTGCTTGTCTCTCCTTCCAAGAGCTTTGGCGTGAACACATAGTTGAGATTACGTGTCCCAATGCCGATCACCCCTTCGCCATCCGCTTTGGCCAGCGGCAGCTCCATGCGCAGATCGTCATTGAAGAGATTGCCGTCCTTGATCACGAAACTGGCGCCCATCGTGTCAAAAATGGTGGTGCCGCCGGTGATGTCACCAGACCGCATCAACCGATCAAGGTCAAAGCCCGCGATCACGCCGCGCCCAGTTTGGATCGACCCCTCACCGCTGAGCGAATTCATGATATCGTGCTGGGTTTCACCAACGCCCAGGAATTCCAAAGTGGCGTCTGCTGTGCCAGAGAACTTGTCGATGTCGGCTGCGTCTTTGAGAAACGCCTCCATATCCATGCCCTCAATATTAAGAGCGCCGCCCACAGACAGGCCGGAGCGGTTGTTCATCACAAATCGGCCTTTGATCACGGCGTCATAGGCCTCTACGTTGCGCAACCGAAAGACCAGCCTTGAGCGATCAAGCTCCAGCTTGGCTTTCGCGGAGCCTATCTTGAGCGCGCCCAGATCGATGCTGTCGGCTTTGAGGACCATCTCACCGTTGAGCATCCCAAGAGCAGAGGCATCAATCGGATCTTTCGACCAGCCCGCAGTTTCCGTTGTAGCCTCGGCCTCTCCTGCGCCGCTCTCGCCGCTACTCAACGCGCTGAGATCGAGATTGCCGGCCTCGAGCCGGGCGGTCAGCACGGGTATCTGACCGGCCAACTCTACATCGGCTTCGCCGGTTATGCTGTTGCCGCCCAGATCCATAACAAGGTCACGCAGAGAAAGCCGCTGATCGTTTGTGAATGTGACCTGCGTGCTTACATCGATAGCGCTGCCAAAGCCATCCGGAAGATCCGCAGGCGGTTGACCAAGCGCGACCATCGCTTGATTGGTGTCATCCAATTGCGCGGTCAATTGGCCATCGACCTCACCGTCCGCGCTGGCCCGACCCAGAAAAGCCACTTCACCGGATGGCAGCATGATCGTGGCAGACACATCGCTCACCGCGCCGTCGATAAACGCGCCCACTTGATCAAGGTAACCGGAAATTTGGATATCGTCGGAGGCCGGGCGCAGAGTTGCATCAAACGTGGCGCGGCCCTCATATTCCGGCCAGCGCAGATCAAACTGCATGCCCGTCATCTCTGTGCGAGCACCGGTGCTATGATCATCATAAATGAACGTTGCATCCTCGATAAGCGCACGATCGAGGGTAAGCGCTAGGCGAGACGACTCGGCGGGCGCGGAACTCTCGCCGTCGGCCTGGCCTGAAGGGGCCACACCGTCTACGCCCAGTTCCCAGTTTACGCGGCCATCCGCAGATTTTTCAAGATGTACACGCGGGCCTATCGCCTCCAGCCCGGTGATCCGGATGGCACCGCCCCACAGCGCGCGTGGTTCCACCGCGATCTTGAGCCTTGCGGCCTCAAACATCGGCCCTTGATCAGACCAATCTGCGTTGGCGATTGTCACCGCACCTGTGCTGACACCCAGGGTCGGATAGAAACTGACGGTCGTGTCTCCCGACATGGTCACGTCACGCCCCGTCAGATCAGAGATTTGATCCGATGCCAGCGCGGCAATCCGGTCCCCCGGCAGCATAAAGACCATCGCCACCAAACCGATGGCCAAGATGAAAACTAAAAGGACAGCTCTAAAAATCCAACGCATCTAGACGTCACTCCACGTTGAGCTTGATCGTACTGCGTTTGACCCGAAAGTTGAATCACAATCTTGAGCGCATACCAGTGACGTAATGCAGCTATCTGGCGGCGCAAAGCGGCAAAATTTTGGTAGCAGGACGTATGCGCGGAGCGGCGTGGGAGCAATGACATTTTGGGGTTAAATCCGACCATCAAACGTAAATCGGTATAATGAGTGATTTGTGAGTGGATAAAATTGTAAATTACGACGGATTGTTGATAGCTTGAATTGGCTCACACTCAGGCGCTTTGAGGCGCAAATCGCTGTTTTTGATAAAAACTGAATCCAAAATCAACGCAGAAACCAAATCGTAAATATTTGATTAATTGTAAAAAAATTTCCGCAAAGCATCTCGCGCGAAATTCCACAAATCTCAAGCACAGTAACAGCGAGGCCAATTCTCTGTGAGAAAATGTTAACTCCCTTGCGTAACGCACGGTACGCTAACACATTATTTGTAGTTAACCGTCAATTCACTTTCCTGCAGACATGAGGGTGTCGACGGTGAAAGGTAACTCGTATGTCCTATCCACAATACACCCGTGCCGAACGCGTCGCTGACGCCGTGGTGCATGTGCTGGGGGTCACAAGCGCGGTCGTGGGCGTCTATTTCATCTACGCGATGTTCGCCGACAGGATGGAATGGCCGACATTCCTAGGAATCACCGTTTACGCAGTCGCTTTGATCTTAATGCTCTCCGCGTCTGCCGCCTACCATATGGCCGCCCACACCCCCGCCAGACCAATTTTGCGTCGCATCGATCATGCCGCCATTTATCTCAAGATCGCCGCGACATTTACCCCGCTGGCGATCCTGCTCAATACATCTTTCGGATACGCAGTTCTTGGTCTGGTTTGGGCCCTCGCTCTCGTGGGGGCTGTGTCCAAACTGCTTGCGGCGCGCGGTCAAATGACAACCGGTTGGGTGCCGCAAGTGGCGCTGGGTTGGATTGGCTTGGCGCTTTTGATCCCGCTTTTCACACATCTGCCGTTGGAGAGCGTTTGGTACATCGCTGGGGGCGGGCTGATCTACACCGGTGCGGTGGTTTTTTACTGCTGGGACTCCTTGCGCTTTTCAAACGCGATCTGGCACGCCTTTGTGCTGCTTGCCACAGGATGCCTCTTCATGGGGATCTCCACCGCGCTCGCTGCGGCACTCGGCATAGCTTAAAGGCTCGCAGCCACCCGGCGCACCGTCGCAATGCGTTCGGCATTGGGGGGATGCGTGCCTAGAAACACATTGCCAGGATCCGGGATCTGCGTGAAAAACTCTGCGCCGCGTACCGGATCAAACCCAGAGCGCTTGGCAATCACTGTCCCCAATGCGTCTGCTTCAAGTTCGAAATCCTTGGAATAGGTGCGCGCGCCGACATTGGCCCCGACATCGACCGCCGTCTCAAGCCCAGACTCGCCCACGCCGGTGAGCGCCGCCAAGCCGCCCAGTAGGATCGCTCCGGCCCGGGCATTGTCCTGCTGGCGGGGAATGTGCGCGGCGATGTGATGCGCGGCCTCGTGGCTCATGACAAAGGCCAGTTCATCGGCATTTCGCACCCCGGCAATCAGCGCGAGGTTAAAGGCCAGGATCGGGCGACCGTCGCGATCGAGCGTTTGAAACGCGTTCATGGGTTGGTTGGGGCGGGTATCCACCTGGATGAGAAAATCGCAGTTGCCGCCCGGCAACTCGGCCCGACAGAGGCGTTCTGCCACTGGTTCGACCTGCGCCACAACGGATTCGAACCGGGCCACCGCCACGTCATCGGGGGAGGCATTGATCGGTGCCGCCGTCCGCGCGCCTTGCGGTGTCAGCGTTGTCGAAACACAGCCGCTCAGCACAAGTGCTGCAATCACCAAAACCCACCGCATAACATAGCCCTTTCTGCGCATTTCCCCTGGTGAGATGTAGGGGCGCAGAGGCACAATCACCACCCCTGCGCCCAGACCAGCAGCATGCTTGCATAAACCCGCCAAGTGATTACGGTTCCACTCATGTTTTCAATTGAGCACGAATTTGACTGCACGGTGGTCACCTTGGTCGATGAGGGCGACAGCCCTCTCCAAGAAGATGTGAAAATCCACGCCTTTGAAGAATGCATCACCATTGAGCAATATGACCCGCGCACCGATGCGATGCACAAACTCACCCTGTCGATGGCGCAAATCCGCGATCTCTCGGCTGCGTTGAATTTGCCCGAAGGGGTCTACACGCTGGAGAAAAAAACACCTAAGTCCAGGTGATACAGACGCCCGGATCGCAGTTTTGCCCCCAGCCTCTGCCGCTTTGCCCAATGAGGAGGTGCACCATGCCCCAAAGAAATCCGGATGCTCTTGCGTTTTTGCAGTCTCGTCGGTCTCGCCCGGCCAAAACCCTGACCACCCCCGTGCCAGAACGGGCCGATCTGGAACCGATGCTACAAGCGGCCGCGCGCACGCCCGATCATGGAAAGCTGGAGCCATGGCGCTTTATCGTGCTGGAACGCGCAGCGCTTTTGCGGCTCGGCGCCTTGGTGGAGCCGCACGGCGCACGACTGGAAAAGAACCAGTTGGACATCGCCAAAGCCCGCCGGCAGTATGACGATGCGCATCTCGCCGTGGCTGTGATTGAAGTGCAGAAACCCTCTGAGAAGATCCCCGCGCTGGAACAGACCTATTCAGCAGGCGCCGCTTGCCTTGCGCTGCTCAACGCTGCCCTTGCCTCGGGCTGGGGGGCAAACTGGCTCAGCGGATGGCCCAGCCATGATCCCCAGTTTGTAAAAGAGGGGCTGGGCCTTTCAGACAATGAACGGGTGGCGGGCCTCATCCATATCGGCTCTGAGACCTCCACACCGCCCGAACGCCCGCGTCCGGACATGGCGGGCATCACCAGTTGGATCACTGAATGATCTTCACCGCCTTCTTCAAAGCCATCGGCCAAATTGGCGACCGGCGCTTTCGCAAGGTCTTGCTTTTGGGCATTGGGCTCACGATCGCGCTTTTGGTCGGGGCCTATGCCGGGCTTTTGTGGCTGATCGAGGCGCTGACGGGCGAAAGCATCACGATCTTTGACTATGAGGTGACCTGGATCGGGGATCTGCTCGGTTGGGGATCGCTCTTTCTGATGCTGTTTCTGTCGGCGTTTTTGATGGTGCCGGTGGCCTCTGCGATCACCTCGCTCTTTCTCGATGAGGTGGCCCAGGCAGTGGAGGATAAGCACTACCCAACGCTGCCCCCCGCCACCCGCGTGCCATTCTCCGAGGCTGCGCGCGACACGGTGAACTTTCTGGGCATTCTCATCGCGGCCAATTTGCTGGCCTTCATCCTCTATGTGCTCTTTGCGCCTGCGGCACCGCTCATCTTCTATGCGCTGAACGGGTACCTTTTGGGCATGGAATACGTCACGCTGGTGGCCATCCGTCGGATCGGTCGGGCCGAGGCCAAGGTCTTCCGCCGCAAACATCTGTGGACGGTTTGGGTTGCCGGGATCTTGATGGCGATCCCGCTCTCGCTGCCGCTGGTGAACCTACTCATCCCGATCCTGGGCGCGGCCACATTCACCCATATCTATCACGCTCTCAACGAACGCCCCTCTCGCATCCCGCGTGTTTCTTCTGGCTGAAGATATCCCCGCCGGAGGCATTAAATCTCTTGGCTTAGCCCAAGGAGGTGACCCATAAAATGGTCGCATCCTCATCGCTGACAGACACCACGTTGTGCCCCATCGTGGCGTCATAATAGGCGCTGTCGCCGCGACGCATTTCGATCGGCTCGTAAAACTCGGTATAGAGCTTGATCACGCCGGTCAGCACATAGAGAAACTCTTCCCCGTCATGGCGGACCCAACCGTTGAACTCAGACACATCGCGGGCGCGGATGCGGGCGCGGTAGGGCATCATCCGCTTTTTGCTCAGAGACTCGCCCAGAAGCTCATGCTCGTAGGTGGCGGTGGCGTGATGCGTGCCCTCGCCCGCGCGCGTCGTCGACATGCGCCCGCTGATCTGGTCGCGGCTGGGCGGAGTAAAAAGCTGCGGCACAGAAATCTCTAGCCCCACGGCCAGTTTCTTGAGCGCGTCATAGGTTGGCGACATCTGCTCATTTTCAATCTTTGAGAGCGTAGAGCGGGCCAGCCCCGCCTGCTGCGCGGCCTGTTCCAGGGTCCAGCCGCGGGCCTTGCGCAGCTCTCGCACGCGCGCGCCAAGGTTCAGCGGCTCACCGTGGTCCTCCGCCCCGTTTTCGCGCGCAATGCGGATCAGGTTTCCTGGTAACATCTCGTCCATATCCATAGCTATAGGCGGGGCCCGAGATCCTTGCAACCGGGGGCATCTGCCCCTAATCCCGGATCATGTTATCTCAGACCAGCGCCCTGCCGTTTCCTCCTCTGCCTGAGCGGTTCAACATGGCCGCGCATGTGCTGCACCGCGCCGATGAGCTAAGCGATAAGGTTGCCCTCGCCGTGCTGACACTGGGCAAGGCAGAACGGTGGAGCTTTGCTCGGCTGAAGGCGGCCGTGCAAGGCACCGCGACCGGGCTGTTGCAATCAGGGCTTTTGCCCGGCGACCGCGTGCTGATCCGGTTGGGCAACACCGTCGATTATCCGATCGCCTACCTTGGCGCGATCGCTGCTGGGATGGTGCCGATCCCAAGCTCCCCGCAACTGACAGCGCGCGAAGTCGACGGGATCATCAAGATCACAAAGCCAAAGCTTATCCTTTGCGGCCAAGACATCCCCTGCCCCGACACCACGATCCCTGTCGTCGACGCTGACAGGCTGCGCGAGATGCGCGATCTCCCTCCGGCCCCGTTTCATTGGGGTGATCCAAACCGGCCCGCCTATATCGTTTTCACCTCAGGGACATCCGGCACTCCTCGCGCGGTGGTGCATGCACACCGGGCCATCATGGCTCGTCAAATGATGATGCGGGATTGGTACGATCTGCATGAAGAAGATCGGCTTTGTCATGCCGGCGCCTTTAACTGGACCTACACGATGGGAACGGGCCTGATGGATCCCTGGACCATGGGGGCCACAGCCCTCATTCCGGGCCCGGGGATAGATCCCTCTCAATTGCCGCTCCTGCTCAAACGCCACGACGCCACGCTGATCGCTGCCGCGCCAGGCGTTTTCCGAAAGCTGCTTGGGCTGGGGACACCGCTCTCCTTGCCCAAGCTGCGCCATGGGTTTTCTGCTGGCGAGAAACTCTCTGAGACGATCCGCAACACCTGGCGCGACAGAACCGGGACCGAGCTTTATGAGGCCTATGGCATGTCGGAATGCTCGACCTTTATCTCGGCCGCACCGAGCCGACCCGCGCCCGCATCTGCATTAGGATTTGCCCAAACGGGACGACGGCTGGCGATCCTTGGGCCGGACGGCCCCGTGCCCATCGGGGAGGAAGGCACCATCGCGGTCCATCTGACCGATCCAGGATTGATGCTGGAATATCTGGGCGCGCAGGACGCGATGGCAGAGCGGAAGCAGGGCGAGTGGTTTTTGACCGGCGATCAGGCCTCTATGGCAGAGGATGGCGCGATCTCGTTTTTGGGGCGGAATGATGACATGATGAATGCAGGTGGCTATCGCGTCTCACCGATGGAAGTAGAGGCGGTGCTCAACGCCCACCCCCAGATCGAACAGGCCGCCGTGACTGATATCGAGGTGAAACAGGATGCCCGACTGATCATGGCTTTCTACACCGGTGCGGCCGAGCTGGACCCGGACGAGCTAAAAGCCTTCACCTCGGCACGGCTGGCAGGTTACAAATGCCCACGGGATTTCTATTTTATAGATAGCCTGCCCACCGGGGCGAATGGCAAACTCTCACGCCGCGCATTGCGGCCCATCTACAAGGCGCGACATGATCAAGCTTGATATTATCTCAGATCCGATTTGCCCTTGGTGCTACATCGGCAAGACGCTGCTCGATCAGGCTTTGGCAGAGCGCCCAGATCACCCCTTTGAAATCGCCTGGCACCCGTTCCAACTCAACCCCGACATGCCCGCAGATGGGATGGACCGCAAAGAGTATCTGGAAACAAAATTCGGCGGCAAGGATGGGGCAATCCGTGCCTATGCCCCTGTGCTAGAACGCGCGGAAGCCGCCGGGTTGACCATTGATTTCGCCGCGATCCCGCGCACACCCAATACGCTGGATGCCCATCGTCTGATCCATTGGGCGGGGATTGAGGGGCGGCAAATGCCTGTCGCGATGGCCCTCTTTCGGGCCTATTTCGAAGAGGGCCGCGATATTGGCGATGCCGATGTGCTCTCAGATATTGCAGACAGTGCTGGCATGGACGCCGCCGTGGTGCGCAAGCTATTGCAATCGACCGCGGATGCCGCTGACATTCGCAAGCGCGATGCACAGTTCCGCGAGATGGGTGTGACGGGGGTGCCCTGTTTCATCGTCAACGGGCAGCACGCCGTTCCCGGCTGTCAGCCGGCGGAGACCTGGATCACCGTGATTGATGAAATCAATAGCAAACTGGCCGCAGATGCAGAAACAGACGCAGAGAGCGACGCATGAAAAACCCCCTGCTGATCGCTGCGGTGTCATTCCTGATCACGCTGACTGCGATCAGCACAGTGTTCTTTCGCTATGTGGAAGGTTGGGGCTGGATTGACAGCTATTTCTTCACCGTCGTGACGCTGTCGACCGTGGGCTACGGCAATCTGGTGCCCCAAACGCCCCATGGCAAGATCGCGGCAACCATCCTGATCGTTGCCGGCATCGGCGCGTTTGCCTTTGTGATCCAACAGTTCGCCAGCTTTTTCATGAGGCGAGAAGCCACTAGGCAAGGGTGGATTTATCGCCACTTGCCGCATTCAGATGATGACAAAAGGGATGAAGATTAGATTGCGCGCATGATTACAGCGCATTTTCCTTCCGGCTATGTCACGGGGCGCGCCTTTGCACATTCAGGGCCGGTGCTTTGGGCAGCAATGCTGGGCGGCTTTCTGCCGGATCTGGACCTCATTTGGTTCTACTTTATCGACGACCGAGCGTTTCACCATCACCACTACTGGGTCCATATTCCTGCCTTTTGGGCTGTGTTGGCCCTGGTGACCTTTCCCATTCTAAAAGCATTCAAACCCACTTGGTGTCGCGCAGCGGTTGCGTTCTTTGCCGCCATTCTGGTGCATATGTGCTTGGACAGCGTGGCTGGTGGTGTGAAGTGGCTTTGGCCGTTCTCCGATGAGTTTTTTCAGCTGGTAACCGTGCCCGCCGCACAGTCCCATTGGATTTTGAACTTTGTCTTGCATCCCGTGTTTTTTCTGGAGATCACAATCTGGGCGACAGCCCTTTTTTTGTGGCGGCAAAGTCGTTCCAGCAAAACTGCTTAGATCGGATTGGACTTCCCCGCGCCGCATGATAGCGCGGGACCATGGCGAGCGCATCCGATCAACGCATCAGTCAGAGTGAATTCGTCGCGCTGGTCGCCATGCTCGTGGCGGCGGTTGCGTTTTCCATCGATGCCATGCTGCCCGCCATGCCCCGGATTGCGGCAGAGCTTACGCCGGACAATCCGAACCTGGCACAGCTCATCATAACCAGCTTTGTTCTGGGTCTCGGCGTCGGCACGTTTTTTGCAGGGCCGCTCTCTGACAGCTTTGGACGCAAGCCCGTGATCCTTGTGGGCAGCGCGCTCTATATCTTCGCCAGCGTCTTGGCGTGGTTTGCGTGGAGCTTAGAATTGCTCTTGGCCGCGCGTGCCCTGCAAGGCCTCGGCGCCTCTTGTGCCCGGGTCGTGCCTATGGCCATCGTGCGCGATCTCTATTCGGGCCGGGCCATGGCGCAAATCACATCGTTCATCATGATGGTCTTTACCCTTGTGCCTGCGGTCGCGCCCCTGATCGGCAGCGGGATCATCGCCCTATCAAACTGGCGCGGGATCTTTGCCGCGTTTATGGTCTTTGCCTTGATTTCGGCGACGTGGCTCAGCCTGCGCGTGGTGGAAACCTGGCCCACCGCGCGGCGCACGCCGTTTCGGTTTGGCACTGTGATGAGCGCGGCAAGGACAGTCATGTCAAATCGGATGGTACAGTATTGCACCGCAGCTCAAGCGCTTTGCATGACCGCGCTCTTTGCCTCGCTCAGTTCCATTCATCAGATCTTTGACGTGACATACGGCCGCGCCGAGGGCTTCCCATGGTGGTTTGCTGCCATCGCCGTGGTTGCGGGGGCGTTCAGCCTGCTCAATGCGATGCTGGTCATCCGCTTGGGCATGAGACGGCTTTTGCTGATGGCGATGATGCTTCTCATCATCCTCACCGTTGGCGTGATTGCGTGCGATCAATGGCTCTTTGCTACGGGCATACCGTTTGGCGTTTACATCTTTTGGCAAGGGGCCGTTTTTGTTCATACAGCCATGACACTTGGCAATCTCAGCGCGCTCGCCATGGAGCCTATGGGCCATGTGGCAGGCATGGCGGCCAGCGTGATCACCGGGCTGGCCACGGTCGGCGCTGTGGTCTTTACAATACCCATTGGGCTTGCGTTCAATGACACGCCGCTGCCCCTTTTGATCGGCGTGCTGGGCTGCATCATTTGCGCGATTTTGCTGGCAAGAAAACTCGCCGATCTCTGATCAACCGTTTTAAGTATACAAAGGCATACAGTACTTTCCAAAGGGCGCAAGATGGTCTAAGACGCGCCTAACGACGCGCCCAGATAAAGGACCCGACCGATGACAAAGATCAAGGTAGATAACCCTATCGTCGAAATGGACGGCGATGAAATGACCCGGATTATCTGGGATTTCATTAAGAAGAAACTGATCCTGCCCTATCTCGATGTCGATCTGCTGTACTACGATCTTGGTATTGAGGCGCGCGATGAGACCAATGACCAGATCACCATCGACAGCGCGGAAAAGACCAAAGAAGTGGGCGTCGCCGTTAAATGCGCGACGATCACGCCTGATGAGGCGCGGGTCGAAGAGTTCGGGCTCAAGCAGATGTGGCGCAGCCCCAACGGCACGATCCGCAATATCCTGGGCGGCGTTGTCTTCCGTCAGCCGATCATATGCAAAAACGTGCCACGTCTTGTCCCGGGTTGGACGCAGCCCATCGTGATCGGCCGTCACGCCTTTGGCGATCAGTACCGCGCCACAGACATGAAATTCCCCGGGCCGGGCAAACTGACCATGAAATTCGTGGGCGAGGATGGCACCGTGGATGAGCGCGAGGTGTTCGATGCGCCCGCCTCCGGTGTTTTCATGTCCATGTACAACCTCGACCAGTCGATCATCGATTTCGCCCGCGCCTCGATGAACTACGCGCTGGCCCTCGGCTGGCCCTGCTACATGTCCACCAAGAACACGATCCTGAAGCAATATGACGGTCGCTTCCTTGAGCTTTTCCAGAAGGTCTATGAAGAAGAGTTCGAAGAGGACTTCAAAAAGAAGGGCATCACCTATGAGCACCGCCTGATCGACGACATGGTCGCCTGCGCCATGAAGTGGAA
>CAKZYL010000195.1 GCA_937884705.1 uncultured Roseovarius sp.
GATTTACGTTGCAATTGAGGATAATGCTCAAAACGCGCACGCCTATACGTCATTTGACGTATGTCACCCTCAGACGGTCTTAGTGATTTTCCTTTCAGCCGGGCGCGATGGAATCGCCCGCTTTGCAAGCACGCTGAAAAGGAGGCGATATGTCTGACAAAGATCAAAACCCAACCGCCGGCGGCATGAGCCGCCGCGCCATGCTCGCTGGTAGCGCCGCGCTTACGGCGGCACTCTTTACCCCCAAGGGCTTGAAGGCGGCCGATTTTCCGACGGCTGAGGTGAATACGACCGGCCTTGCCGTGACCGACACAACCGTGACCTGCGGCATCCTGCATTCGATCACCGGCACGATGGCAATCTCGGAAACCGGGTCGGTTCAGGCCGAAAAGCTTGCGATCAAGCAGATCAACGAACAGGGCGGCATCCTGGGCCGTCAGATCGCGTTCATACAGGAAGATGGTGCATCCGACTGGCCAACATTTGCTGAAAAAGCACGCAAACTTTTGGTCAATGACAAGGTCGCGTCGGTCATGGGCTGCTGGACGTCTGCATCCCGCAAGGCCGTCCTGCCGGTCTTTGAACAGCACAACGGGTTCCTCTACTACCCGACGTTCTACGAAGGTCTCGAGGAAAGCCCCAATGTGATCTACACCGGTCAGGAGGCCACACAACAGATCATCGCAGGTCTTGATTGGGTCAACCAGACGAAGGGCGCCAAGACCTTCTATCTCCTGGGATCTGACTACATCTGGCCGCGCACATCCAACAAAATCGCGCGCAAGCACATCGAGAACTTCATGGACGGCTGCAAAGTCGTGGGCGAGGAGTACTATCCGCTTGGCCACACGCAGTTCAACTCGGTCATCAACAAGATCCGTTTGCGCAAGCCTGACGTGATTTATGCCATCGTTGTGGGCGGCTCGAACGTGGCCTTCTACAAACAGCTGATCGCAGCGGGTATCGATCCGGCGGCGGAAAAGCCCATCGTTCTGACCATCTCTGTGACCGAGGACGAGATCCGCGGCATAGGCGGCGAAAACATTGCCGGCTCGTATGCATGCATGAAGTATTTCCAGAGCCTCGAGAACGAAAATAACCTGGGCTTCGTTGAGGCCTTTAAAGAGATGTGGGGCGATGACATCGTTGTCGGTGACGTTACTCAGGCCGCCTATCTTGGCCCATGGCTGTGGAAAGCGGCCGTGGAGAAAGCAGGCAGCTTTGACATCGACAAGGTGCGCGAAGCCTCTCCGGGTATCGAACTGAACACGGCGCCTGAGGGCTACGTGAAGGTCCACGAAAACCATCACCTTTGGTCAAAGACGCGCGTCGGCAAGGCGCAGGTGGATGGCCAATATGAGGTCGTCTTTGAGACGGCCGATCTGGTCGAACCCGATCCTTTCCCCGAGGGCTATCAATAAGCCCGACCACTGCGCGGCCTGGAATTGGTTGCCCGATCGCGGGCCGCGCATCTTCTCCCTCTAATTCCTGACCGGAGGCTGGCATGTTTGCTGACTATTCCTGGCCCGAGCTTGGCGCGATTTTTGCGATGCAAGGCTTTGCGGGGCTTATCTTATTTTCGGTGTTCGTGCTCATGGCCTTGGGGCTGGCGATCATCTTTGGCCAGATGGGCGTGATCAACATGGCCCATGGTGAATTCATGATCCTTGGGGCCTATGTCACCTATCTGGTCTCCAACCTCTTTGCCGATTACATGCCTGCGCTCTTCGGCGGATACTTCTTTCTGGCGATGGCGCTTGCGTTCCTAGCCTCCGGTGCTTTGGGGCTGTTGGTGGAATGGGGGCTGATACGGCATCTCTACAAACGCCCGCTCGACACGCTCTTGGCCACGTGGGGCCTCAGCCTGATCCTGCAACAGGTTTACCGCTCTGTTTTTGGTGCGCGCGAAGTTGGGGTCAGCATTCCCGATTGGATGATGGGTAGTTTGCCGATCACAGACCTCATTGAGGTGCCCATCAATGGGATCTTTGTGATGACCCTCGCCGTCAGTATCTCGCTGAGCGTCTACATTTTGATGTTCAAATCCACCTGGGGTCGCCAGGTGCGCGCGATCAACAACAACCGCGTTATGGCCGATGCCGTGGGCATCAACACCGCCTGGACCGATCGGCTGACCTTCGGGATTGGCTGCGGGGTGGCGGGCGTTGCCGGATCAGCCTTTACGATGATTGGATCTACCGGGCCAACAGCAGGCCAGCTTTACATCGTTGATACGTTCCTCGTGGTCGTTTTCGGCGGCGCAGCGAGCCTTCTGGGCACCATCGCAAGCGCCTTCTCGATCAGTCAGGCCCAATCGATAATGGAGTTCTTCCTTTCGGGTTCGATGGCCAAGGTGCTGACGCTTCTGGTGGTCGTGGGGATCTTGATGATCCGTCCGCAAGGCCTCTTTGCCCTGAAACTGCGCAAGTAAGGATCGGTCCATATGTCTCTTTCATCCTTTATGTCACGCAAAGAGCTGATCGGCTTTGCCATCCTTGCCGTGATCATCTTCCTCGTGCTGCCAAGCATCCTGGACAGTTTCCGCCTGAACCTCTTTGGCAAATACCTGACCTATGCGTTCGTCGCGATCGGCCTCGCGCTCTGTTGGGGCGCAGGGGGGATCCTGAGCCTCGGTCAGGGCGTGTTCTTCGGGCTGGGGGGCTATTGCATGGCAATGTTCCTCAAGCTTGAAGCCTCAACGCCAGAGAACACGGCGATCCAATCGACCCCTGGCATCCCGGACTTCATGGACTGGAACCAGCTGACAGAATTGCCGGTCTGGTGGCAGCCTTTCTACAGCCTACCCCTGGCCTTGATCGCGGTGGTTCTGGTGCCCGTGTTCTTCGCCTTTGTCATCGGGTTTGCCATGTTCACTCGCCGGGTGGGCGGCGTGTACTTCGCCATCATCACCCAGGCTTTTGCCGCGATCCTGACCATCCTGATCATCGGCCAGCAGGGCTATACCGGTGGCGTGAACGGTATCACAGATCTGCGCACGCTTCTGGGCTGGGACATCCGCACGGATGAGGCCAAGACGACGCTCTACTTCGTTAATGGCGCGCTGCTTTTTGTGGTGCTGCTCATCGCGCAATATGTGCGCAAATCCAAACTGGGCCGGCTTTTGATTGCCATGCGCGACCAGGAAGATCGCGTGCGGTTTTCGGGCTACAACGTCGCCAATTTCAAAATCTTCATCTTCTGTCTGGGGGCCGCATTCGCAGGCATCGGCGGGGCCATGTTCACCCTGCAGGTGGGCTTCATGTCACCCACATTGGTCGGCATCGTCCCTTCCATTGAAATGGTGATCTTCTGCGCCGTCGGCGGGCGTCTGTCCATCATCGGCGCGGTCTATGGCGCGCTCGTCGTGAACTGGGCCAAAACCACCTTTTCCGAGGCCTTTCCCGAACTGTGGCTTCTGGGCCTTGGCGGGCTCTTCATCGCGGTGGTGATGTTCTTCCCCAACGGCCTGGCGGGCGTCTGGTCCGAAAAGATCGAGCCGCGCCTTCTCTCCCTCATGGGCAAATCCAAAACGCGCGATGCGGACACTCCCGCTGGCGCACCGGCAGAATAAAGGACGCAAAAGATGACAGAGAGATTTCTTCTCAGTGTCGAAGACCTCACCGTGTCCTTCGACGGGTTCAAAGCGGTCAATGATCTGAGCTTTTATGTCGAACCCAATGAATGCCGCGTGATCATCGGCCCTAATGGGGCAGGCAAAACAACCGTGCTCGACCTCATATGCGGACGCACCAAGGCCAGCGGCGGGTCGGTGAAGTTCAAAGGCAAAGAACTGCTCACTATGCGCGAAGACCAGATCGTGAATGTGGGCGTGGGCCGCAAATTCCAAACCCCTTCCGTCTATGAAGACCTCACTGAGTTCGAAAACCTTGAGCTGAGCTATCCCAAGGGTCACAGCGTCTTCGGCGCGCTCATGTTTCAGCGCGACGACCCGGTCAAGGCGCGCATTCAAGAGATTGCTGAGACGATCTTTCTCGATGATCAACTGGACGAAAAGGCGGCCTTCCTCAGCCACGGTCAAAAACAATGGCTCGAGATCGGGATGCTGCTCATTCAGGACCCGGAGCTTTTGATGCTGGATGAGCCCGTGGCGGGCATGTCCGTGGCCGAACGCAAGAAAACGG